>JBBRUM010000306.1:0-4885 GCA_038247815.1 Tepidisphaerales bacterium
CGTGGTCATCGGAAACAGGCTCGGCGGCGGATGGGGCACAGCCGACCTCAACGCCTCGACGGCCGAGCTGCTCAACGGCCCCGCCAACCCCGCCGTGCTCAACGCCAAACCCGGACAGGGCCGGTCTGGCCCGGTGTACAACGACCCCGTCGGGCTGGGCGCGACCGAAACCCGCTCGCCGCTGAGTGAGATCCCCCGAACCCCCCAAACCGCCGATGGACGCACTGCCCAGCCGGCGAGCGCGAAGTCCCCCGGCGTGAACGCCATTCCACCGACGACGGCCGGCCGCGTGCCCCGTGTCGTTGGAATCAACTACTTCATCGTGCAATCTTACCCCGAGGAAGCCGACGCCCGCGCGGTCGTCGAGCTCCTCGCCCAAGCTGGCGTCCCGACCACCATCGAACGCGGATTGGTCGGGTACCCCAAGTGGAACATTGTTGTCACGTCACAGGGCTTCACCTCACTCCGAGCCCCAGAAGCAGAAACCCTCCGAAAACGCATCGACCAGATGTCCGCCGACCAAGGCCGCGCCGACAAGAAGTGGAAGACCCTCACCCCTCAGGGCTTTCGCTGGCGGTAGACCAAGGTAGCTGGGGCGAACGGACCGCCGATGGCCACACGCGTGTTTCTTTGGATCGTTCTGGCGGCGCTGTCCCTCGCGGCGGCGTCGGGGATTTTTATGATCGTTTCGGGCAACAGTCTGCCGTGGAACGTGGTGGGGACGCTGCTGAGTGTTGGGCTGTTTGGGCTAACCTCGTTGGGCGCGAGCGCGGTGTACTTCCGGGGCGTGTGGACATTGGCGATGCGAGTGGCGTGGGTTGTGAGCATCGGGGGATTGGCGCTTTACACCGCCGCGATCTGGGCGCCGTCGAATAGGACTCAGGACTGGGTGTTTAACGTCATGTGGCTGACTGCGATCTGGGCGGTGGCGCTTCCGCACTTGGGGCTGCTGGCGCTGACACGGTTCGAAGGGGCGTGGCGTGGGGGGCGGATCGGGGCGCTGGTCACGGTGCTAGGGCTCGCCGTCTCGTTGTCGGTGCACGTGTTCCTACATAATAACGCGCACTGGCAACTTACCGCAGTGCTTGGCATCCTCGCGGGGTTGGCGACCATCGGGTTGCCAATCGCCCAGAAGCTATACGGCCTGTCGCGCCAGCCGCCGGGGCTGGAGTCCACTCCGGCCGAAGTGTGGCTGCGGTGCCCGCGATGCGAGAAGGAGCAAACGGTTTCGGCGGGGAAGGCGAAGTGCTCCGGTTGCGGGTTGAGGATCGAGCTGAAGGTGGAGGAGCCGCGATGCGGCGGCTGCGGTTACTTGCTGTACAAACTCGCCTCGCCCCAGTGCCCCGAGTGTGGCCGGGACGTTCCGGGCGTCCCGGTGTGAATCCTTCGGGTGGGGAAATCAGGGAAGGGTTGCCGATACAGAGGTAGGGCGTACCGGACACGGATGTCGGGTACTTGATTGCGCGCGCCAAGGAGTCTGCGGTGTCGGAAGTCTCGCCAGTCGTGGTGAAGGTCGCACGAATCGCAGGGGCGGAGGACGTTCCGTTGCCGTCGAAGCAGACGGAACTGGCGGCCGGGTTTGATGTCCACGCGGCTGTTGTTTCCGACGTCACCATCGCCCCCGGAGAAATCGTCCTGATCCCCTGCGGGTTTGCGATGGCCCTCCCGCCGGGTTTCGAGGCGCAGATCAGGCCGCGTTCGGGGCTTTCGAGCAAGTACGGCATTGGGATGCCCAACAGCCCCGGCACGATCGACGCGGATTACCGCGGCGAATTAAAACTCCCCCTGATCAACTGGGGCAAGTTGCCGTTCGTTGTCACGCGGGGAATGCGGATCGGTCAGATGGTCGTCATGCCCATTCCGCCGGTGGTGTTACAGCAAGTTTCCTCACCCGCCGAGCTCGGTGAGACGGCGCGGGGACATGGCGGGTTTGGCAGTACGGGTCACTAGCAGGAGAACACGTGGCAACGCGTCCGTTGGAATTGGTCGGTGACGAAGACGAGGGTGGCGGCCGGGCCAATCTGGTCCGGTATGTCTTGCTGGCGCTCACGGCTGCGGCGTGGGTGTTCATGCTTCTGGCATGCGCGAGCTTCCGCACGACCGACTGGCCAAGCCATGATGTCTTTCCGTTCGGGCGGGTCGAGAACCTCTGCGGGCCGGTCGGTTCGCTGTTGGCGTACTACTGCTACCTGGCCATTGGGCAGGGGGTTTATCCGATCCTGCTGTTTTCGGGGATTTGCATTGTGCTGCTGTTCGTGCGAGGCAAGGTGGGCGACCTTTGGCTACGGGCAGTTGGGCTGACGCTGCTGAGCGTTGCCTTCGCAGCCGCGATCCACCAACTTCGACCCGGTTCGCCCGACGGGTTCCCCGAGGGCAACGGCGGGTTGCTGGGGATCGCGGCGGGCAAGTTCTTGCACGCGCACTTCAACTCGGCTGGCGCGATGCTGATCCTGCTCACCGCCTTTCTCGTCGGCTTGCTCCTGGCAGCCGACGACCTCATGCTCCGCGCCCCCGGCGTCGCCGTCGCTGCGTACGGAAAAGTGCAGGAGAAGAGCGCGAGCATGGGCGTCCAGCTCCCCGAGTTTCTCCGTAGGGACTACCGCCTCAAGGGCGGGGACACCCCCTTTACCAGAACAGGCGGGACGGTTGTCCGACCGATCCTCGACGCCGAGATCCCCCCGGACGACAAACGCGTCCTCCTCAACCGCCACAACCTAGACGCGTCCGAGATCGAACTGACCTACGACCACGACGAGCCCGTTGTGACCGACGGCCCATCCAGCGATGTGGCGCTGCGGGAAGAGATCGAGCTTTCCACCCCGGCGGTCGCCGCCGTCATCCCAGAGAAAGCCCCGCCCACTCCGTTGGCGATCAAAAACCTCGCGCCCACCCCTGCCGCGGCAGACACCGACGACTCCGAGCAAGTCGACGCGGAGGATGCGGCCGAGACCGTGGCCGCCCCGGCCCCCGTCGCGGCGCCCGTGGGAATCGTCGTCCGCTCGGCCGCTACGGCACGTCCGAGGGGGATGGCCCCCCCGCCGCCGAAGGAACTCGGCGCTTACAACCTCCCCCCATGGGACTGCCTCGCCGAAGCCGAGCACGGTTACGCCGAAGCCCAGGAAAAATACGTCCGCGAGAAAGCCGCCACCCTCGAACAAGCGCTCCGCGAGTTCGGAATCGACGCCCGCGTCGTCTCAATCGACACCGGGCCCGTCATCACCATGTATGAGCTCTCGCTCCCGACCGGAATGAAAGTTTCCAGCATCACCCAGCTCGGCAACGACATGGCCCGCGCCCTCAAAGCCATCAGCGTCCGCATCGTCGCCCCCGTCCCCGGAAAAGACACTGTCGGCATTGAAGTACCCAATCCCACCAAGGAGAAAGTCCGCCTCAAGGAACTCTTCCAACTCGCCCCCGACGCCCCCTCGAAAATGGGCATCCCCATTTATCTCGGCAAGGACGCTTCCGGCGAAGCCCTGGTCACCGACCTCACCAAAATGCCCCACTGCCTCATCGCGGGCACCACCATGAGCGGAAAGTCCGTCTGCATCAGCGCGATCGTCATGTCCATCATGTACCACCAGCGCCCCGATCAGGTGAAGCTCATCCTCGTCGACCCCAAACTCGTCGAACTCAAACCCTTCGAGTCCATCCCCCACCTGATGTGCCCGCCCATCACGGATCCCAACAAAGCGCCCGCCGTCCTCGAGTGGCTTTGCACCAAGATGGATGAGCGCTACGAACTCCTCGCCGAAGCCGGGGTCCGCCAGATCGGCGACTACAACAAACTCACCCGCGAGCAACTCAACGAGATCTTTCAACCCGCCAGCCCCGAGGAGGAAGCCAAAGTCCCCAAGTTTCTCCCGTACATCGTCGTGATCATCGACGAACTCGCGGATTTGATGATGATGTGCGGCGACGAGGTCGAAAAGAGCGTCGTCCGGCTCGCCCAGAAAAGCCGCGCGGTCGGAATCCACGTCGTGCTCGCCACCCAACGCCCCTCGGCTCAGGTCGTCACCGGGCTCATCAAGAGCAACATGCCCACCCGCATCGCTTTTCGCGTGCAAAGTCGCATGGACTCGCGCATCATCCTCGATCAAAACGGCGCCGATCTGCTGCTCGGCCAGGGCGACATGCTCTTCCTGCCCAACGGCGCGTCCAAACCCATCCGATCCCAAGGCACGTTCATCGACGACCTCGAAATTCGAGCCTCCGTCAAGCTCGTCCGTGAGCTCGCCGAAGCCCAGTTCGAACCCGAACTCGTCCAAATCCGCCAGATCCGCCCCGACTCCGAATTCGAGCACGATGACCTCTACGACGACGCAGTCAAGGTCGTCATCGAGACCAAACGCGGATCGGTGTCGCTGCTCCAGCGGAGGCTGTCCGTCGGCTATGCCCGCGCCAGCCGCCTCATCGAACGCATGGCCTCCACCGGAATCCTCGGCGACTACAAGGGCAGCCAGTCCCGCGAAGTCCTCTTTACCCTCGAAGAATGGGAAGCCGCCAAAGCCGCCATCATCAAAGACAAAGACGACGGGATGTCGGTGTAGGTGACGGTACTGTTGCTTCGCTGACGGAACGGTTCGCAGAGAACACAGAGGGCTGCGCTCTGAGAGCGTGCACGGCCGGTGCGAGTGAATGTCAATGCCGCACAACTGAAATCAAAGAAGGTACCCCCCTCAACGCACACGACCTTCGTCCCCGCCGACCGTTGGGTCTCCGTGCGCGTCCTCCGTGTTCTCTGTGTACAAACGCCTTCGCGTACTCCAGAGATTCTGCGCATCGGCGTCTTCGCCAAGGACCGAGCACCTAACCAGGCTTGGGGGTTTCAACTTCCTCAGCCAGGTCCTGAATGGCTTCGTCGACTTCCTCGGGTTCCATCAGC
>JBBRUM010000307.1:0-4869 GCA_038247815.1 Tepidisphaerales bacterium
GGAAGTCCTCGTCGAAAACACTGGAAACATGCGACTGAACGCTCCCGTCAAAATCGACTTCTACGCCTCTCTCGATGGCAGCTTCGATTCCTCCGACCGCCTCGTCTTTTCATCCACCCGACGCCTAAACCTCAAGGTCGACGAATTCCGATTCATCAAGTATCGCTTTCCCTCCCCCACCAACATCCCCGACGGAACTTACCGAATCATCGCCATCATCGACCCCAACAACACGATCTTCGAGCGCAACGAATCCAACAACCTCTCGCTCGCCGAAACCCCCACCTCCATCATCGCACCCTTCGTCGAACTCTCCTCCCATCTCCTCTCCGTCCCCTCCACAGTCCGCCCCCAAGCCAGATCCTTCGCCACAGTACGAATCACCAACACGGGCAACGTCAACGCCACCGGCTCGGCCCTCGTGAACCTCCTCATGTCCCGCCTCAGCCCCGGGGCAACCGAGTCGGGCCAAGTCGGTTCGCTCACCCGCAAACTCAACCTCAAACCCTCCCAGTCCATCACCCTCCGCATCCCCTTCCGACGGCCCACGGACCCCGGCACCGTCTTCCTCTCGTCAACCCTCTCCCACTCATCTCCCCTATTGGACCGCGACCTCTCCAACAACTCCTCCTTCTCCTCCTCCCCCGTCGTTCTCACCTAACCGGCCCCTCACCACACTTGGTACGCTCCGCCCCCTTTAATGCCCAAGCCCCAGCCGGGACACCCACCCTCGCCACCGATTGCGCCCGCGAACCCCAGTCAGAGTCGATCCGCATTTTACCACACAGATATTTACTCTCCCCACCAAAAATCTGGCTTGACATACCTAACAAAAACAGTACAATCCTACCAAGTCTACCCCCTCCTACCCCGCAACATCCCTTCAAATGTCCCACAATGGGGCGCAATGTCCCACATCTCAAAACGCATCACCCACATCCTCCCCACATTCTGATATCTGACTTCCCACATTCCCCGCCCCTCCCCTCACGCCACCAGCCGCATCTCCCGCACGCCGCCGGGCTTCACCCCGTCCGGCGTGAACTCCGGCACCCAGCGGCACAGCGTCTCCACCACCGCGCCCCTCGGCGCCTCCACCACCGCCCCCAGCTCGCTCACCATCGCCCGAACCGCAGCCGGTCCCATCCGCGGCAACTGCCACACCCGAATCTTCGCGTGGCTCGTCGCAACGACCTCCTCCGTCGGCAACGCCAGCTCCTCAAACAGCTTCTCCCCAGGCCGCATCCCCGTAAACCGAATCTCGATGTCCTTCCCCTCACGCAAGCCGCTTCGGCGGATCATTTCCCGAGCGAGATCCACGATCCGCACCGGCTCGCCCATGTCCAGCACGAAGATCTCCCCGCCCTTGCCGATCGCCCCGGCTTGCATCACAAGCTGCGAGGCTTCGGGGATCGTCATGAAGTACCTCCGCATGTCCTCGTGCGTCACCGTCACCGGCCCGCCCTGCTCGATCTGCCGCCGAAAAATCGGCACGACACTCCCGGAGCTCCCCAGCACATTGCCAAACCGCACGGCGACAAACCGCGTTCCGCCTCCGCTCGCCTCCCCGACCGTTTCGTTTAAGTGCTGCACATATAGCTCAGCGCACCGCTTGCTCGCCCCCATCACGCTGGTGGGGTTCACGGCTTTATCCGTGCTCACCATCACAAACCCAGCCGCCCCGTGTTTCAGCGCCGCGTCGGCTACCACCTTGGTCCCCAGCACGTTGTTCTTCACCGCTTCGCCGGGGTTTTCCTCCATCAGCGGCACGTGCTTGTGCGCCGCGCAGTGGAACACGACCTGCGGCTTGAACTCGGCGAACACCCGGTCCACCCGCCGCGCGTCGCCCACGTCAGCCACCACCGGGCTGATCTCCAGCCCCAGCCACCGCTGCCGCAGCTCCCGGTCGACCTCAAACAGCAGCCCCTCGGCCCGCTCGACCAGCACCAGCCGCCCCGGGTTAAACCGCGCCGCCTGCCGGCAAATCTCGCTGCCAATGCTCCCCCCCGCCCCCGTCACCATCACCCGCTTGCCCGCCAAAAACCTCTGCAACTCTGGAGTAGACAGGTTCACCGCCTTCCGCCCGAGCAAATCCCCCACCGAAACCTCCCCCGCCGCCTCTAACCCCCCGCGCACACCCCCCCCCCGCCTCCCCCACCCCACCAGCCGACACAATCCATCCAAGTCCACACCCCCTTATCGGACGCCCGCCCCCCCGCCCTTAACCCCGCCTTCACCGGCACCGCATTTCCGCACCGCCCCTGAGTCCACACGCCCTCTTGATCCACAGTTTCCGCTTGTAAAATTAATACTCCTGACCGAAGATCCCGCCATGGCTTCACCCGCGCCCGTCCCGGACAGCGTCGCAAGTTCCGGCGTCAACGCCCACACGTTTGGCGACGCCACTCCCGTCCACACGCACGACTATCTCTGGCCCGCCATTCGTTACCTCGCCGGCGAGCTCGCCCCCGGCACGCGCGTGTTGGACATTGGCTGCGGCAACGGTTCCCTGTCGGCGCGTTTCCTCGAGCTAGGTTGCACCGTCGTCGGCCTTGACGCCTCGGACACCGGGATCGCCGCCGCCCGCCACGCCTTCCCCACCGCCCGTTGGGAGGTCCTCCTTGCCGATGAAAAGGTCCTCGCCAACCTCGGCGAAGACCCCTTCGACATCGTCATCTCCACTGAGGTCGTCGAGCATCTCTACGACCCTCGAGCCTACATGCGGGGCTGCCTCGCAGCCATCCGCCCCGGCGGCAAGTTCATCATCTCCACCCCCTACCACGGCTACCTCAAGAACCTCGCCATCGCCCTCACCGACCACTGGGACACCCATCACACCGTCCTCTGGGACGGCGGTCACATCAAGTTCTGGTCCCGCAAGACCCTCACAGAGCTCCTCGCCACTTCGGGCCTGCAGAAATCCCAATTCATGGGCGTCGGCAGAGTCCCCTTTTCTGTGGAAGTCCATGGTCCTCTCCGTCGAAAGACCCGCATAGATCCCCCCCCCAAGCACGATCAGCCTCTCAGCGAGAACAAGGCCCGGCGAACAGTCCAGCCCTCTGCCGAGCCCTCCGTGGTGCTTCTAATCTAGCAGAAATTACACCCGGTTCTTCAGTCGCAACGTCTGCTCCACCGGCGGCCGGCCCATCGGGTAATACTGGAAGCCGCTTTCCCGCATCACATCCCGCTGCAGGCAGTTGCGGCCGTCGAAGATGATCGGCTGATTCATTGTCGCGGCGATTTTGCGGAACGGCAGGGTCGTGTACTGCGGCCAGTCGGTGATCAGCGCCACCGCATCACACCCCGCCGCTGCGGTCACCGGGTCGGAAACAAACTCGATCTCGTCCTTGAACACCTGCCTCATGTTCTCCATCCCCTTGTAGTCGTGGGCGCGAACCTTCGCGCCGCCGTCAAGGAGGTATCGGATGACGTTGAGCGCGGGGCTCTCGCGGATGTCGTCGGTGTCGGCTTTAAACGCCAAGCCCCACACCGCGATCGTCGCCCCCTGCAGCGGCCGGCCGAGCTTGCCCGCGATCTTCTCCACGAACCTCTTCTTCTGGTTCTCGTTGACCTGCTGGATCACGTCGACGAAGAGGTTCTGATACCCGACCGCCCTGGAAATGTGCTCCAGCGCCGCCACGTCCTTCGGGAAACACGACCCGCCATAGCCGCACCCCGCGCGAAGAAACGCCGGCCCGATTCGCGAGTCCGTCCCAATGCCCTTGCGGATGTCCTCGACGTCGGCGCCATAGGCGTCGCAGAGGATGGTCATCTCGTTCATGAACGAAATCCGGGCCGCGAGCATCGCGTTGGCCGCGTATTTCGTCAGCTCGGCGCTCTCCCAGTTCATGGTCATAAAGTGCTCTTCGCGCTTCACGAGCGGGTCGTACAGCCGCCGGATCATCCGGAACGCCTCCGGACTTTCGCCGCCGACCACGATCCGGTCCGGCGCCAGGCAGTCCTGCACAGCCGTCCCCTCCTTGAGGAACTCGGGGTTGGACACCACCTGCACATACGCTTTGGTCTGGGTCTTTAGGAAGTTGTGCAGCTTGCGGTTGGTCCCCGCCGGAACGGTGCTCTTGACGATGATCGTCACGAGATAGTCGTTGTTCAGCTCGGCCAGCGCGTCGCACACTTCCTTGCCCGCGCCTTCGAGAAAGCTCATGTCCACCGTGCCGTCGGGCTTGGGGGGGGTGCCCACGCAAAGAAAGACGATTTCGGCGTCCTTCACCGCGGTCTTGACGTTGTCCGTGAAGCTCAAGCGCCCTTCGGACATGTTCTCGGTCATCAACTCCTGCAAGCCGGGTTCGAAGATCGGGCAGTGGCCTTCGAGAAGGCTCTTGAGCTTCCGCTGGTCCTTCTCCACGCCGCGAACCGTGTGCCCAATGCTTGCCAGGCAGGTTCCGGTGACGAGTCCGACGTATCCGCAGCCAATGATTGTCACGTCCATGATGTTTCGACGCTCCGAAGAATACCAACGTCTCCCGCCGACCGGGAACCAATCCCTGACTCACCGGGGCCTGCCCGGGCGGGTGGCATGATAGCACCCACATCGGGTGTCCCACCCTGCTCCTTTGCAGTCGCGATTTCCGCACCACACTTAACCGCTGTTATCGGTCCGCGTGAAAAAAATGTCCGGGCTGGCGAGTTCGAAAATTTGCTGCCCCTTTTCTACCCTCCGCCGCCCTCGGGGGTTCGGCGTTCGGACCACGTTCCCGGCGGGGACACCTCGGAGGCTGTGGACACGTCTCGGGCACCCGGTCGGATCTCCAGCACCCCGCCCTCGGAGTTCGACACGCGGTCGTCCGGGCCGATCGGGTTGGGCTTGTCGACGACCTTTCCCCGCTCGTGGACCATCCCCATCTTGTA
>JBBRUM010000308.1:0-4857 GCA_038247815.1 Tepidisphaerales bacterium
CGCGGCTTGTACGCCTACGAAGCCGACGCCGTCTCCGAAGCGGCGTGGAACAACACCGACGTCCCCGCACCGGCGATGACCGTTTTCGACTCGCTCGGGCAGGCGCGAACGCTGGACCAATGGCGGAAGCAGATCGGCGTGCGGTATGTCGCCGAGACCCTTGGAGGCCTGCCTCCGGCACTGCCGCGCGCCAAGGCGCCGCCCGCCATCGCGATTCCCTCGGCTGAGGTGCCACACGTCGGCAAGCCGGTGAGCAAGCTCATCATCGGGGCGATGATGGCCGCAGGGGAACCCGCCTACGCCGCCATCCTCTTCGACGCCTACTTCGCAGCCGGCGGCAACTGCATCGACACCGCCAAGGTCTACGGCTCAGACAAGTCCGTCGGCGCGTACATGAAGTCCCGCGGGATTCGCAAGGGCACGGTCCTCCTCGCCAAAGGCGCCCACACCCCGCACTGCACTCCCCAGCACCTCACCCGCGAGCTCAACGAATCTCTGACCGACCTCGGCACGGACTACGCCGACATCTACATCATGCACCGCGATAACCTCGAGGTCCCCGTCGGCGAGTTCGTCGATGTCCTCAATGAGCACGTTCGCGCGGGGCGGATCAAGTCCTTCGGCGGCAGCAACTGGTCTGTCAACCGCTTCCAAGCCGCCAACGACTACGCCGCCAAAACCGGCAAGCAGCCGTTCACCATCCTCAACAACAACTTCTCGCTGGCTCGGATGGTGCAGGGTGTGTGGGACGGCTGTATCGCCGCGTCGGACCCGGATTCGCGCGCCTGGCTGGAAAAGACGCAGACGACGCATTTCGCCTGGAGCAGCCAAGCCCGCGGCTTCTTCGTTCGCGGCGACCCCAAGAACCGCTCCGACTGGGAACTCGCCCGCTGCTGGTACTCAGACGACAACTTCGAACGCCTCCGCCGCGCCACGGAAGTGGCGACGAAGCTCGGGGTGACCGCGAATAACGTGGCGCTGGCCTATTGCCTGAGTCAACCGTTTCCAAACCATTGCCTCATCGGACCGATGACCCTGGCAGAGTTGCGGACAACCCTGCCAGCGCTGAAGGTTCAGATGTCCCCGACGCTGCAAATGTACCTCAACTTGGAGTCGGAGGTCTGGGCGGATTGAGGCAGGGCTCGGGTTGACAAACATCCCCCTGTGCATGAGAACCGCCAGCGTGACAGGGATCTCTTACACCTTGGCCCAAAGTTCACTCACCGAGCCCGGCGCAACCGCAATCTGGCTCGCGGTGATCGGAGTGCTCGTCGGGTCGTGTGTGCTGCTAAGCCGGTTCTCCGAACGCCTTGGGCTTCCGGTCGTGTTGCTGTTTTTGGTGCTGGGGATGCTCGGCGGATCGGAGGGTTTGGGTCGGATTGTTTTTGAGGACTACGGACTTGCGGTACGGATTGGCACGATCGCGCTGGTGCTGATCTTGTTGGACGGCGGGCTCAACACGTCTATTTCTGCGGTGCGCCAGGTCTTCTGGCCGGCAACTTCCCTTGCCACTTTGGGCGTGTTTCTGACGGCGGCGGCTGTGGCCGGGTTCGGACGCCTGTTGGGTTTGACCTGGACCGAGGCGCTGCTGCTCGGTGCCGTGGTGTCCTCGACCGACGCCGCGGCCGTGTTTGCCGTTTTGCGGGGCGGTCGGATTAGCCTCAAACAGAAATTAAGTCGCACCTTGGAGTTGGAGTCGTGTGTCAACGATCCCATGGCGATCATCCTCACGGTGGCACTCGTGGAGATCTTTCAGTCGACAG
Organism: Tepidisphaerales bacterium; assembly: GCA_038247815.1. Classification (GTDB taxonomy): domain Bacteria; phylum Planctomycetota; class Phycisphaerae; order Tepidisphaerales; family Tepidisphaeraceae; genus JBBRUM01. The sequence goes on from JBBRUM010000308.1 coordinate 1,764, forward strand.
CGGGAACGGGCGGAGTGGCCGGGGGGATGGGCGGGGTGAACTGGTGGAAGGTGGCCGGGCAGGTTCCGGCCCAGCTCATCATCGGCACGCTCGTCGGGGTGACGGTGGGCACGATCGGGCACTGGTTGCTCAGTCGGGTTCGACTGACGACTTCGGGTTTGTATCCGGCGCTGACGATTTCCCTGGCGTTTGTGAGCTTCGGGGCGGCGACGCTGGCGTGGGGAAGCGGTTTCATGGCCGTGTTCGCGACGGGGATGGTGCTGGGCAATTCCCGCCGATTGCCCTTCGGGAACTCGCTGGGACGGGTGCATGATGCGGTGGCATGGCTCAGTCAGATCGGGATGTTCTTGATGCTCGGATTGCTGGTGTTTCCGTCAAGGCTCGTGCCGGTGGCTTGGACCGGATTGACCCTCGGGGTGTTTCTGGCGCTGGTCGCGCGGCCCGTGGCGGTATGGTTGTGCACCCGGGGGTTCGGCTTCGACTGGAGGGAGACGACCTACCTGTCGGTCGTGGGGCTTCGTGGGGCGGTGCCGGTGATTCTCGCGACATTCCCGGTGCTCGCCGGCGTCGAGGGTGCGGATCGCGTGTTTAACCTCGTGTTTTTCATCGTCGTCGTGTCGAGTGTCATGCCCGGGTTGCTGATCCGTCCGCTTGCCGGGTGGTTGCGCGTGAATGTGCCCGACCGCCCGACGCCAGAGACGGTGCTGGAGATCAACGCCGCGCATCGACTGGACGGCAATCTGGTCGCGTTTCACATCGACCGGACGCTCGCGGTCTGCGGTGCAGAACTACGGCAAATCGACTTCCCAGCCGGCGCGGCGGTGGCCCTGCTGGTGCGCGGGCGCGAGGTGATCGCCGCCAAAGGCACGACCCGACTGCAACCGGGCGACCATGTCTATGTGTTCTTCCGCGAGGCGGACAGGCCGCTGGTGGAGCTGCTCTTCGGAGCCCCGACGCGGTCCTAGCCGAGGGCGCTACTTCCGGGCGACGAAAATGGAGAACGCCGGGAGTTGAACTTCTCCAGACAACACCCGGAGCGCCTTGGTGCCCGCGTCAACGTCATCAACAAGTACCGACCACTCCCCTGCCGGAAGGGTGATCGACGTCGCCACCGCGTTTCCGTTGAGCGCGACGACAAGGGTCTGCACCGAGCCGTCGGAAACAACGCTGTCCAAAGAGTACACGATAACGCCGTCGCGCTGAGGGTCGAGAAACCGCATCTGCTCTCGAACCTGCTCACGCTTGGCAAGCCGCATCGCTGGTTCGGACTTTCGCAGCGCAATGAGCCCGCGAAGGTAGTTGTGCACATCCAGATACTTCTGCTTCAGCTCCCAGTCGAACTGGTTGATCTCGTCGCCGGCGTTGTAGGAGTTGTGGTTGCCGTTTTTCGTCCGCGCGAAGTCGCAGCCGCCGTGCAGGAACGGAATCCCCTGGGAGAGAATCACCGCGCCCTGCGCGAGTTTCTGCATCTGCCGCAGCTCCGCGTCCGTCGCGGTGGGGTTGGTCTTCACGAGCTTGTCCCACAGAATCGTGTTGTCGTGGGCGGAGGCGTAGTTGATCGTCTCTGTGGGGTTCTCGGTGAAGTCGTCGATCGAGCCGGCCAAGCCGTTGCGCACCTGCTGCACGTTCCCGCCGCTCCCCGTGGCGAACCCGGCCGCTTCACCGTCGAGGTCGCCGCGCAGCGCGTTCCGCAGGTGGTCGTTGAACACCGCCATCCGCAGCCCCCTCTGGGCACCCTTCCCGAAGTGGATCGTCCCGCCGCCGGTCCACGGCTCGCCGTAGAGCGTCAGGTCTTGGCGAAGGGGCAGCAGGCGCTGCTCAACGGCGTGCACCGTGGCCGCGTGGTGAGTTCCCAACAGGTCGAACCGAAACCCGTCGATGCGGTAGTTCTCCGTCCAGAACGCCAGCGAGTCGACGATGTACTTGCGCACCATCGGCCGCTCGTCGGCGATCGAGTTGCCCACGCCGGCGTCGTTGAGCATCCGACCATCCGGCGAGGTGCGGAAGTAGAAGTACGGCACCGTCTGGTCGAACGGGGAAAACTCCCCCGACGTCGAGGTGTGGTTGTACACCACGTCCAGGATCACGCGGATCCCCGCCCGGTGCAGGCCTTGGATGGCGGTGCGAAGTTCGACGATCGGCGACATCGGGTCCATCGGCGTCGTCGAGAAGTTCGCCTCGGGCACGTTGAACAGTGCCGTCCAATACCCCCAGTTGTACTCGCCGATCTCGGCTGAAAAGTCTTGGATCGGCAGCAGGTGCACGCCCGTCACGCCGAGTTCCTTCAGGTGCGTCAGCCCCGACGACGCCGTCGTCGCCGTCGCCGGGTTCTCGTGGATCAGCCCGAGGTACGTTCCCCGCTGCTCCGCGGGCACGGACTTGTCGGCGATCGAAAAGTCGCGCACGTGGATTTCGTAGATGATCTCGTCCGTCGGTTGGGCGAGCCTCGGCGCCGGTACCGTCCCCCACCCCTCCGGCGTCAGCCGCGACAGGTCCGCCACCACCGAAAACTTCGAGTTGTAGCTCGCCGCAAAGGTGTGAATGTCCGGCACTTCCCGCTGCACGCCGTAGCTGGTGAACCGGTACCGATACGGCGTCCCGTGCAAATCCCCCGGCACTTCCAACCTCCACAGCCCCTTCTCCCCGGCCGTCAACGGAATCACCTTCGTCGGCGTCATGGCTTTGATGTCCGAATACAGCAGCAGCTCCACCGCCGTCGACACCGGCGACCACGTCTGAAACGCCGTCGCGGCTTTGCCGTACTGGTACCCCAATTTCGCATCCAGCGGCATGTACTCCGGCGCGTTGAGCACGTCCCGGGCGTACACCGTCAGCGGGTTAAACCCAGCCAGCGTCAACCGCAGGTTCGACAGGTCCCCCACCCGCACCGGTGCCGCCAGTTTCACCGCGTAGGTCAGTCGAGTCGAGGTGGGGGTGTCCACCCGTTCGACGGACGCCACCACCGGCGCGGCCGACCCGACCCTCGCAGCCGACACCGTGATCGCAGACGTCTGCTCGGCTTCGAGGGCTCCGGTGACGGAGAACGTGATCAGGTCCGGCGCGTCGAGGAATGCGGCAATGGGCTTCACGGAAA
>JBBRUM010000309.1:0-4857 GCA_038247815.1 Tepidisphaerales bacterium
GCCCCGTCGAAGAGGGAAGTCCACGGGAGGTCGTCGACGAACGTCTTGAGGCTCAACATCGTGTATCGGCCGCACATTCGCGGAGATAGTAGGGGGGATTACCCGTAAGGGGTTACTCGCGGAGCGCTGGCTGACACCTGCCGGGCGTCTGACTAAGGTCAGCAAGTAACCAGTAACAAGTAGCCAGCATCAATTATTGAGGTGTTTTGTGACGACTCAGGAGCGGTTTGGGCGGATTTGCGTTTCTTCGGGTTCGAAGTGGGAGCCGAAGATGGGGTACTCGCGGGCGGTGCGGGTGGGGAACCAGATCGCCATCACGGGGACAGTGGGCGTCGGGGCGGATGGGAAGTATTCGCCGAGCTTGGCCGACCAGACCGCGCGGTCTTTGGAAATCATCCTCGCGGCGCTGGCGTCGGTCGGGGGCAAGCCCGAGCACGTACTTCGGACGCGGATCTACACCACGCAGATCGAGAAGTGGGAGGAGATCGCCTCGGTGCACGGAAAGCTGTTCGCGGAGATCCGCCCGGCAACGACGCTGCTGGGGGTAGCCAAGTTGATTGACGCCGAAGCGCTGATCGAGATCGAGGTCGATGCGGTCGTTCCATGAGCGATGGGCCGGACGGGGTGTTGCAGTTCAGGAGAGCTATGAAGGTCGGAGTAATTATTCCGTGGTTGGTGATTCTGCTCGTAGCGGTGGGGTTGCCGGTCCTCGGGGCGCTCGAACCGGCGGCCAAGGCCAAGCAGTCGACGACCAAGCCGGTGGAGGCGGGGGGCGAAACCAAGAAGCTCGTTTCGATGCAGATGGAGATGACGGGGAAGTACGCACTGGGTTGGGCGGGACTGGTGGGGGGGCAAGGGCGGCAGTTTCAGGAGCAGGTGGACGGGCAGGTGGAGGATGACGTGGGGCGGGTGGCGGCAGCGGTGATGGCGGCTGAGTTGTTGGGGAAGGATGAGGGGCTGCGGAGGTTGTCGGAGTTGGGTGGGGATGACGCGGCTGCACTGCGTGCGCGGATCGGGGAGGGGGTGGCGCTGGAGGCGGGGGTGGTGGAGCGATACGGGTTTTTCGGGCGCGTGGCGGCGAGTTACGGGTTGCCGGAGACCGACGCGGGGCGTGCGGCTGTGCTGGCGTCTGCCAAGCGGACGGCGGTGGGTCTGGTTGGGATGCTAATGGTGGTGGGTGTGGCCGTGCTTGCCGGGGTGGTGCTGCTGATCGTGGCGATTGTAATGCTGGCGACGGGGGGGATTCGACTGGAGATGGCTCCGCCGTCGGGGAGGCACGCGTTGTATGTGCAGGGTTTTGCGCTGTATCTGGCGACATTCGTGTTCGGTGGGATCGTGCTGTCGCTGCTGGCGGGGGAGCTTCCGTTTGTCGCGAATGTGATTCCGTTGTTTCTGGCGGTGGGGTTGGGGGTGTCGTATCCGCTGCTGCGTGGGGCGGAGTTCGGTGAGATGCGGCAGGACTGGGGGCTGACCTGGGGGAAGAACCCGTTGGTGGAGGTGTTGTGCGGGGTCGGCGGGTACCTGGCGGGGTTGCCGCTGCTGGTGGTGGGGATGGTCATCACGTTGCTGCTGTCGAAGTGGTCGGGGACGGTGGTGTCGCACCCGATTACGGAGGAGTTTGAGAGGAACAAGCTGGCGATTTTTCTGCTGGCCGTGGTCTTCGCGCCGATCACGGAGGAGATCTTGTTTCGGGGCGGGTTTTTGTCGCACTGCCGCTCGTTCGCCGGGCCGGTGGTCTCCGGGCTGATCGTGGGCGTGATTTTCGCGGCGATCCACCCGCAGGGCTGGGCGGGAATCCCGATGCTGACGAGCATCGGTTTCGTGATGGCGATGATCCGCGCTTGGCGTGTGTCGATCGTCGGTTCGGTGGTGGCGCACGCGATCAACAACGGTTTTGTGACGTGTTTGCTGCTGCTGATGGTGTGACGGGGTGGGCGGAGGGCGTAGAATCCCGCCCTCCATGTCCCAGACAAGCTCAAACTTGCGTCGTGCATTGCCACAGGATGAAGCTGCCAAGCGGGACGCGATCCATCGGTCGCTGCTGACGGGGCTGCTCGGGAATGTCGGGCGGAAGACGGAGGGCAGCGACTACATCGGGGCGCGGTCCGTGAAATTCAACGTCTTTCCCGGGTCGGCGCTGTTCAAAGCCAAGCCGCAGTGGGTGGTGGCGGCTGAGCTGGTGGAGACGACCAGGCTCTACGCGCGGACGATTGCGCCGATCAACCCCGAGTGGATCGAAAGGGTGGCGCCGCACCTGCTGAGCAAGAGCTATGGCGACCCGACGTGGGACGGGCGGTCGGCGCGGGCGATGGTGAAGATGAAGCTGACGTACCACGGGCTGGTGGTCGTACCGGCGCGGCAGGTGCCGTTTTCGCAGGTGGACGAGAACGGGGCGCGAAACCTCTTCATCCAGCACGCGCTGGTGGAAGGGGATGTCGAGCCGCCGATCGGAACGGCGCGGTTCATGCGGCACAACCTCGACCTGGTCGCGGAGATCCGGGCACTGGAAGACAAGGCGCGGCGGCGGGATCTGGTAGCCGACGCGACGCGGATGTTCGCGTTTTTCGACGTGCGCGTTCCCTCGGACGTGACGGACGGGCCGAGGTTCGAGCGGTGGCGGCGGGACGCGGAGAAGGCGAACGGGAAAGTGCTGATGATGTCGCGGGAGGACGCGCTGGCTGGCGACGCGGCTGCGATCTCGCAGGCGACGCACCCGGACCTTTACACCGTGCCGGGGGGGAACGGGCTGAAGCTGCAGTTGCGGTATCGGTACGAGCCGGAGCACATCGCGGACGGCGTGGCGGCGCTCGTGCCGCTGGAGAGCTTGTCGAGCTTGTCGGCGTGGCAGTTTGACCGGCTGATACCGGGGTATTTGGAGGAGAAGGTTGACGCGCTGATTCGGTCGTTGCCGAAGGGGATTCGGGTGAAGTTTGTTCCGGTGCCGCAGTTTGTGTCGGCTGCGATGGGGGTGGTGTCGAAGCACGAGGGGATGCTCACCGAGGCGTTGGGGCGGCATTTGGGTGTGCATCCGGATTCGTTCGACGTCAAGGCGTTGCCGCGGCACTTGCAGTTTAACTTCCGGGTGGTGGACGGGCACGGGAAGGTGCTGGGGGCGGGGCGGGATTTGGCGAATCTGCGGGCGGAGTTGGGCGTGAAGGCGCGGTCGGTGTTTGCGGAGCTGCCGGCTGGGGAATGGAACCGCGACGGACTGACGCGGTGGGACTTTGGGACCTTGCCGCAGAAGGTCGAGGTGATGGTGGGTGGGGCGATCTTGCCGGCGTATCCGGCGATTGTGGAAAGGGGCGAGACGGTTTCGCTGCGGCTGATGGAGTCGCCGGAGGCGGCGTATCAGGCGACGCGCGGCGGATTGCGGCGGCTCTTTGCGCTGCAGTTGCGGGACGAGATGAAGTATCTGGAGAAGCACATTCCGAACTTCGATCGGATGGCGCTGCACTACAGGCCAATGGGCACTTCGGACGACTTGAAGGCGGACTTGTTGGCGGCGGCGTCCGAGCGGGCGCTGGTGACCGAGCCGGAGGAGATTCGGACTCGGGAGCAGTTCGTGGAGCACGCGAAGGAGGGCTGGCGGCGGATCACGCCGGCGGTGGGTGAGATCGCCAAGATCGCCGAGGCAGTGCTCGATGCGCGGCACCGGATGGACACGGCGATGTCGCGGGTGTGGCCGGAGTTGCTGCTGCCGTCGGTGCGGGATGTGCAGGAACAGCTCGGGGCGATGATGCCCCGGCGATTTTTGTCGGTTACGCCCCAGCAGTGGCTGCCGCACCTGCCGCGGTTCATGAAGGCGGCCGAGACGCGCCTGAACAAGCTGCTCAACGCCGGGGCGGGACGCGACATCGACAACCTCAAGGTGATCCGGCCGATGTGGCGTTTGTACGTCGAGCGGGCCAAGCAGCACGCGCAGCAGAACATCCGCGACCCCGAGCTGGTGACGTACCGGTGGATGCTGGAGGAGCTGCGGGTGTCGAGCTTCGCGCAGGAGCTCAAGACGAGCATCCCCGTGTCGCCGCAGCGGCTGGAGAAGCAGTGGGAAAAGGTTCGCCCCGCGAGGTGAGGTCAAGGGTGAGGTCAGGCCAGGGGTGAGGTGAGGTCGAGGCTGCGGTGAGGCCAAGGGTGAGGTGAGGCCAAGGGTGGCCACGGACTTTCACGGAGACGAACGTAGGGCGAAAATGTAAATAAGGGGACAGTTGACTCGGTGCCCGGCCACCCGATCGTCTCGTCTTTCTGCCCGTGTTTTTTCCGCGAAACTCCGCGGCCAACCGTTTCCTCCGCGCCGGTCCGCACTACCACGTGAACCGCACACCCAAGCCCACGGCGACGTCGGTCTGCGGGCGGTGACGGATTTGCTGGTACACCGGCAACTGCACCGTCATCTCGACCGCGAAGCCGGGGGCTTCGAACATCAGGCCCGGGGCCAGCAGGCACTCCGTGTCGCCGGACGTCTCGTAAGTGTTGATCGACTCCAGCACCGCGTACAGCCCCGTCGTCCGAGTCGCTGAAAACTCCTCCGGCGACAATCGGTACAGATAGCTCGCCGACACCCGCAGCAGGTCGGCGTTGCCCTCGCCGGCTATGAGCGGATAGTCCCGCCCGCCGAGCGAGAACTTGTAGGTCGCCGCCACGTTGAGCCCCTGCCGCCGGCGCACCGCCGTCAACGCAACACCAACCACCGGGTCCACCGAGTCCGACGAGTCAATCGAACCCGACGGAAGCTCAACACCGCCCAGCACCGCCAGCCGCGTCGTGTCCAGGGGGCCCGAGTCCTCCCGCCATACACGCCACTTCCCCAGCACCGTGAAGTCGTCCAGCGTCATGTCCGTGATCCTCACCGCCGGCGAC
>JBBRUM010000310.1:0-4847 GCA_038247815.1 Tepidisphaerales bacterium
CCGCATGCGGTCGGGGATCACGCGAGATACCGCCCCGCGGAGGGCCCCGAAGCACGCCATCAGCAACCGCTCGAGAGCCGCACGATCACCTAGTCGCGCGGCGGCGACGTCCTCAGGTGTGGTGCCCACCAACATGACAATAACCTACCCGGGCGAACACTCCACACCAAACCGGCAATTGTCCGCAGATGGACAAAACTTTTACAAATTCGCCTTGGGTTGCGTATCACTCAACTGTCGGCACGCCCACTACTTCGGGTCGGTGTAGGTGATCGGCTGGCCCATCGGGCCCACCACGGAAGTGCCGACGCGCTTGGCGTCCATGCGCGCCTTGGGCGGGATCTTCAGGTCCCACGCCAGCCCGAGCTTTTCAAGCCCCTTGACGAACACGTACGACGCGTCGAACTGCCACCACTCCAACCCGTGTCGCACGGATGTCGGAAACGCGTGATGGTTGTTGTGCCAGCCTTCGCCCAGCGCCAACACCCCGAACACCACATTGTTCCTCGAGTGGTCGTGCGACTTGTACGTCCGAGCGCCCCAGATGTGGCACGCCGAGTTGATGCTCCACGTCACATGGTGCACCAGGAACAGGCGAACCACGCCTCCCCAGAGGATACCCATGAAAAATCCCCACCACGTCTGCGTGACCAAGCCGACAAACACACCCGGCAGCACCACGCCCAGCGCCACCCACAGAACGAACAAATTCGAAATCCATCGGTACATCCGGTCATTGATCAGGTCGGGAATGTACTTCGCGAGGTTCTTCGGATCGTCTTGGAACAGCCAGCCCATGTGCGAGTGGAAGTACCCCTTGATGATGCCCTTGATTCCGCCGCCGATGTTGTGGTGGTCGTGGTCAACGTGCGGCGAGTGCGGGTCGCCGGGCTTGTCGGAAAACTGGTGGTGACAGCGGTGCGTCGAAACCCAGCCGAACAGGGTTCCCTGCAGCGAAGCCGATCCCGCCGCCCCGATCAAGAATTGCACCGGACGCGACGTCGAAAAACTCTTGTGCGTGAAGTACCGGTGGAAACCCACCGTCACCCCGCCCGCGGTCGCAATGTACATCACCGCCAGCGCCGCCAGCTCCCACCAGCCCACGCCGTAACCCCACGTGAGGATTACCGCCGCCACAAATCCCGCGAACGGCAAAACAATCGCGACTAAGTTGGCGATCTTCATCCCGATGGTGATGTGCTCATCACTGACCTCACCGGAGCTGTTGTCGGCTGACTCGTCTGTAAGGCTCGGAGTCAGGTGCAGGGGAAGCGGGCTACTCATCGAAAAGTCGTCGGATGGTTTCACGTTGGCAAGCTCGAAAAAGAGACTTCGGTCAAAACAGACGTCCCACCCCTACAGCTTTCCCACACCCCCAAACTTCGGGTCAAGTGTAAGCCCATTGGGCGACCATTGCCCATTTCAAACAAAAAATACAAACCCACCATACGCCACGCCCGTAGCCACGGCGCGTTCCCAACACCGCGCTCACTTCCCGACAACATGCACGCCGATTCGCCGTGCGATCTCCCGCCCAAAATCCGCCGCCACTTTCGTCACATATACCTGCCGCCCGCCCGTCGCCCCCGCCTGTCCCACCGGGTCACACACCAAATACGCCTTCTCCCCCCGGTCGGCCGCCAGCCGCTCCCTGCCCCTGTCATCCGGACCGAAAACGATCCGCGATGACACCGCATGCCCCGTCATCATCTCCCGATGCGTCATCCAGCCGAGCGTCACCACGTCGAACGGATTGAATCCGTCCTGTTTCAATACGCTTTCCCACCGCGCCAGCCAGGCTTCGCTGGTCTCGGCGACCCACCGCCCGCCCTCGCCAGCCTCCGCCCACTTCCGCATGTCCGCCCGGGTCAACCACGAGTCACAAGAGCTTTCATATCCGACGAAAACCAGCTCGACCCCGCTCTCGAGCAGCACCCGCATGCCCTCGACGTCCTTCTCGAAGTTTGCGTCGGGGAACTTCAGCTCCGGCCTGCCCGGGATGTGGAAATCGAAGCCCGTCCGTCTGGCTGCGCACAGCACGATGCTGCCGATACGCCCCCGCAACTCCGGCCGGTTTTTCACTACCGTCGCCACGTTGGTCACCGGCCCGAGCGCCACGATCGTCAGCCCCTTCTCGCCACACCGCTCCAACTCCGCCGTCAGCGCACGCGTGGCCTCCGTCTCCCGCCCCAACTCCGCACCCGACGCCGCCCCGGAGAACACCCCCATCCCCGTCGGCCCGAACCGCCGCACCACCTCCCGCGTGATCGGCAGGGCGACGTTCAACCCCACATTCCCGAAACACACCGACACCCCGCGCACCTCCACCTCCGGCGAAGCGAACGCAAAAATCATCGCCAGCCCGTCATCCACATCCCGCGGCCGCTCGTCCACCACACCATTGGACGTATCCACATCCAGCCAAATCCGCTCCACCATCTCAGCCTCCTTCTCCCCCTCCCGCCGCTGTCACCCACAACACACACTTTCCCCTTCGCCCGCCCGCCACCCCTCCTGTACCATGCGCCCGCCCAAACCTCACGAACCCACCATGACAATCAAGCCCATTGTTTCACTGCTGGCACTGCTGTCGCTCGCCCTCGCAGCTGCGCCTCCGCCCCAAGCCATTGACCACTCCGCCCTCGACGCGTTCCTCAAAGTCCACGTCAAACCCAACGGCTTGGTCGATTACCTCGCCGTCCGCCGCCCAGAGAACCTCGCCCAACTCAACACCTACCTCGACGCCATGGCCAAGGTCGACGACCTCAGCCTCCCGCGCGACGAGCGACTGGCCCTGTACTGCAACCTGTACAACGCGGTGATGATCAAGATCGTCGCCGAGCGGTACCGCCTGGGGTTCATGCCCTCGGAGAACAACTTCCGCATCTTTAAGGAGCCCACCGTCCGCCTCGGCGGGCGCGACGGCAACGTCGGCAACGAACTCGGCCGGACGATCTCGCTGGACGATCTCGAACACGACCTGATCCGCAAACGCACCCTCGACCCCCGCATCCACGCTGCCGTCGTCTGCGCAGCCATGGACTGCCCCGAGCTCATCCCCGAAGCCTACACCCCGGAGAAACTCGACGCCCAACTCCAAGACCGCATGACCCGCTGGCTAACCTCCCCCGTTCACACCCCCATTGACCACGCAGCCAAGACCGTCCGCCCGTCGGGTTTGTTCAACACGTACAACGCCGACTTCGGCGGGAAGGACGGCGCAGAGCAGTACATCCGCAAGTTTCTCCCACCTGACACCTCCACCTACAAGATCGAGTTCCGCCGGGCCTACGACTGGACCCCCAACATTGCACTCCCTTCGCCGGCTGACCGGTACATTTACGTCAGCACGCCCAAGGCCAACCTCTTCGACAAACCCGACGGAGCCCTCGTCACCCGCGCTGGCATGGGCACGGTCCACAAGGTCCTCTCCGACTCCGGCGCCTACCTCCAAATCGAACACCCCCGCCTCACCACCCCTCCCCAACCGCCCCTGTTCATCCCCACATCGAGTACGTCCCCTTATCCCCCCGCACCCTAACCCGCATTCCAGTGATCCTTTCTTCAATCGCCATGACCCGCAACGAACACATCGCCGAGCACCCCGACTTTCCCTTCCTCTCGCCCGAGGCTCCGGCGGTGCTGCTCGCGCTGCTCAAGCCGCTTGGCTTGCTCGCGCCGGGTGAGTCCCTCGCTTGCCTCGTTCGCGCCGGCGAGGGGAACATGAACCTCACGCTCCGCGCGACGCTCTGCTCCGGACGAACGCTGATCGTCAAACAGTCCCGCCCGTGGGTGGAAAAGTACGACTTCATCTCCGCACCGTGGGACCGCGCCAACACCGAGTCCCGCTTTTACCGCAAGATCTCCACCGTCCCCGCCCTCGCCCACGCCATGCCCCGCTTCCTCGCAGCCGACCCCGCCGCCCGCCTGCTCATCCTCGAAGACCTCGGCCCCTCCTCCGACCTCTCCACGATCTACACCTCGGCGACCCCCCTCCCCGGCGCAACACTCGCCTCCCTCGCCGGCTACCTCCGCACGCTTCACGACGCCTTCCGCGACCGCCCCGACGCCGCCCTGGCCAACCCCCAGATGCGGTCGCTCAACCACGCGTACATCTTCGACCTACCCCTCAAGACACCGCCTGAGAAGCTCGACGCCATCGCCCCCGGCCTGGCCGCCGCCACCGCCACGCTCACCGCCTCCGCCCCGTACCTCGACGCCGTCTCCGCCGCCGCGCAAAGCTACCTCACCGCCTCTGGCCCGTGCCTGCTTCACGGCGACTTTTTTCCAGGCTCTTGGCTACAGACAGCCAGCGGCGTCAAGGTGATCGACCCCGAGTTCACCCACTTCGGCCCGGCAGAGTTCGACGTCGGCGTCTGCCTCGCCCACCTCGCCCTCGCCGCCCAACCAGCCGAGTCCCCCGCCACCTTCCTCTCCGCTTACGGCCAAGGCTTGGACGGCAAAACCCTCGCCAGCACTGCCGCCATTGAAGTCATGCGGCGCCTCATCGGCGTCGCCCAGCTTCCCCTCCCCCCCCAACTCGACAAACCCGCCCTCCTACGAAAATCCCTCGCCACCATCGAGTCAGAAAATGTGCTCAAGCTATTCCAGTGAAGCCAGTATCTTGAGGGAGGAATCCGAACGCCGAAACCCCAAACAAACTCGAATCGGAAAGAAGAAAAGTAGAAACCCAGCCCCGCCGCCAGCGCCCATCCACCCCATACGACCCCACCCCCAACACACCGTTCCCTTTTTGCCCATTCTTCTCCGACATTCGAAATTGTTTAGGAGTACGAGCTTAGGAATTCGTCTTCCCCGTCTTCGCCTTCCCATGTTCGGATTTCGAG
>JBBRUM010000311.1:0-4833 GCA_038247815.1 Tepidisphaerales bacterium
CCCCTCGAAAAAGGCAAACCCGTCCCCGATAACTTCTTCCCCGAACTCTTCGCCCTCTTCTCCCAACTCCATAGCCGAGGCATCGCCTACGTCGACACCAATAAACCCCAAAACATCCTCCTCGGCGACGACAACCGCCCCCACCTCATCGACTTCCAAATCTCCTGGGACCACGGCCCCGCCTTCCTCCTCCGCCGCCTCCAACGCGAAGACCTATACCACCTCCGCAAACACCACCGCCGCCTCCGCCCCGACCAGCTCACCCCAGCCCAGCTCGCCGAATACAAAAAAGTCGGCCTCTGGGTCCGCATCCACCGCACCCTCACCTACCCCTACTTCAAAATCCGCCGAGCCCTCTTCTCCAAACTCCGAAAACGCGGCCATCTCCTCGACTCCGGCAGCGATTAATCTCCCCCCCAACCATTGTCGCAGGTAAACTCCCCCCATCACTGTCCTCCAGCAGGTCCAATCTCTCCTCCCCTGGCTTACCCGCGACGAAACAACCATCCTCCTCCGCCACGTCGCCACCGACCTTGCCGATTCCCCTCCCGGCATTGACCGTACCCCCGACGTCTGCGGCGGAGACCCCTGCATCCTCCGCACCCGCGTACCCGTCTGGACCCTCGTCCACGCCCGATCTCTCGGCGTCTCCCACCCCGACCTCCTCCTCGCTTACCCCTCCCTCCGCCCCGGAGACCTCGCCAACGCCTGGTCCTACTCAGCCGCCCACCCCACGGAAATCGCCCAACAAATCACCGACAACCTCGCCCCTCCGTCGTCATACTCCGCGCACTTGGCCACAACATCCTAACCACCATCGACACCAGCCAAGCCGGCCATGCCATACCCGACGCCGACGTCCCCTCTTTCGCCGTCTCACGAAACCTCGCCAGCCTCACCCTCAACCGCCGCACTTCATCCGCCTACACCAACTCCCACTCAACCCCACCAAAAATCCTCTTGACGACACCTAACAATTACAGTACAACTCCCCTGCCGCCTCTCCCTCAACCTCCCCCGCCGCCCCTCCCAACCCCGATCATGCAAACCCGCCAACCACCCACCACCTCCCCCAAAATCTTCGCCTCGCCAAATCTACCCACCCCCAACACCGCTAACCCCATTTCCTGAAACCACTTAAACCCACCCACACCCCCCTCAAATCCCCCCAACTCAACCCATCAAAATGTAACAAAAAGTACCGCATTTCATTTTCACTTTTCCCCACTAACTTGCACAACCCACCCTCGACTCTGTCACGATGTCACTCTCCGCTCCCCTCCGTGCCTCCAGCCGGTCCCCGCCGCGTGGTTCACCCCCCTCTTACGCCCTCCCCACAAGAATCCTCCAATTGTCCCACAATGGGGCGCAATGTCCCACATCTCATTTCACACCTCAGCACCCTCCGACCAAATTCCCCCCTTCTCTCCCACCCCCAATCCCCCGATACTCCGGACTTCCTCCTTCTCTAATAAATACCAAACCCCAACCCCAAGGTTCCCATGAACGTCCTCGTCGCCGGCGGCGCAGGTTACATCGGCTCGCACACCGTCAAGCGTCTCCTCGCTGCCGGGCACCACCCCGTCATCTATGACAACGTCGAACGCGGACACCGCGAGGTCGCCTCCATCCTCAAGGTCCCCGCCATCCTCGCCGACCTTGCAGACTCCCGAGCCCTCGCCCGCGCGCTCGAAGACCACAAAATCGACGTCGTCATGCACTTCGCAGCCTACGCCTACGTCGGCGAGTCCGTCGAAAAACCACTCGACTACTACCGCAACAACGTCTCCCTCACCATCTCCGTCCTGGAAACGCTCGCCAAGGCCGGCGTCGAAAAATTCGTCTTCTCCTCCACCTGCGCCACCTACGGCGACCCCATCGCCGTCCCCATCACCGAAGACCAACCCAAACGCCCCGTCTCCCCGTACGGCCGCTCGAAGCTCATGGTCGAGCAAATCCTCGAAGACCACCTCGTCAGTCGCAAATCCTTCTCCTTCGCCGCGCTCAGGTATTTCAACGCCTCAGGCTGCTCCTTCGACGGCACCATCGGCGAAGACCACGACCCCGAAACCCACCTCATCCCCGTCATCCTCCAAGCCATCCTCGGCCTCCGCCCCGCCCTCACCGTCTTCGGCACCGACTACCCCACCCCCGACGGCACCAACGTCCGCGACTACATCCACGTCGAAGACCTCGCCGACGCCCACATCGCCGCCATGACCCGCCTCACACCCGGCAAATCCATCCAGTGCAACCTCGGCACCGGCCGCGGATTCTCCGTCAAGGAAGTCATCGCCGCAGCCGAAAAGGTGACGGGCCAAAAAGTCCCCGTCCATTTCGGCCCCCGCCGCGCCGGCGACGCCATCGCACTCTACGCCAACCCCGCCCTCGCCAAACAACTCCTCGGCTGGGAAGCCCAACACAAAGACCCCGAATCCATCATCCGCTCCGCATGGAACTGGATCCAAAAGCACCCCAAAGGCTACGCCTCCCACTAACCCCAACCCCCACACCACCATGCCCACCCCCCACTCCATCTTCTCCCTCCTTCTCCTCCTCCCCTCAGCCCTGAGCCTTCAGCACTCTTCCCTCCCCTCCTCCCCCCCGTCGGAAGACTCCCTCCGCCAGCGCATCTCCCTCGCCCTCGCCGACGCCAACGCCCTAGACGAGAAAAACGCCCTCCGCTTCGGCACCGACGACAACTACCTCCTCCGCCCCGGACTCCTAGCCGACCGCAAAAGCCGCGTCATCACCCTCTCCGCCCACGCCACCGGCCTCTCCGGCAACGACCCCATCGAGTTCTTCCTCATCGGCCCGGCTTCCGGTAAGGATTACGAGTCCCTCGCCGTCTCCTTCGCCAAACCCTCCGACGTCCGCGCCGCCCTCGAGTTTCTCGGCATGCCCCCAGGCCGCCCCGTCAACTACGCCAAATCCCACTTCATCCCCAAGGGCGAACGCGTCCGCATGACCTTCCGCTGGGAAGAGCCCTCCCCCGACGGCAACGTCTCCCAGCGCTCCGCCCGCGTCGAAGAGCTCCTGCTCCTCCGCGACCCGGGCGGCAAACCCTCCGACCGCACGCTCCCGCTCGTCGGCTTGGTGTTCACCGGCGGCCGATTCCTCCCCCCCGAGGCGCCGGGTCAGCCGCCGCGCTTCCTCGGCGACCTCGGCGACCCCGGCGCCATCGCCACCAACTACAACGACCCCACCACCGTCCTCGACTTCCCCGCCTTCGCCCGCCAATCGGAGGTCTACCGCACCCGCGTCATCAACCCCGCCGCCCAGCTCGCCCCCGGCCAGCCCCTCACCATCACCCTCGAACCCGACCGCCAACCCGACGCCCCCCCCCGCGTCCTCGACCTCGCCCTCACCGTCTCCGGCGCCGCAACCTCCGACCTCCAAGACCTCGCCTTCACCCTAACCCCCGCCGGCGGCACCCCCCTCACCACCTCCGCCCCAGCCGCCGACCTCCTCGCAGCCCTCACCCAACTCGCCACCGACCACCGCGAACCCTTCGTCACCGTCCTCCCCTCCCCCGACCTCCCACTCTCCACCGTCCGCAAGCTCTACGCCCTGCTCTCCGCCCTCCAAACCGACAACGGCATCCGCCTCGAACCCCCCTCAGGTATCTCCCCCGCCCACCCCTACTTCGAGTCCTTCCTCCCCGACGAAGCCCGCCGCGACCCAGCCAAACGCCTGTGGCAACCCGTCGAACTCCGCCTCTCCGCGAACGGCACCGCCACTCTCCGCGACTACCAAGACAACAATCTCGCCGCCCCCGGCGACCCCCGGTTCACCTCCCAAGACACACCCATCCCCACCCCCGCCGACCTCGAAACCCTCCTAGCCGCCCGCCAAGACCAACGCCGCCCCCTCGCCATCTACGCCCCCGCCAACCTCCCGTACCAATCCCTCCTCAAATGGACCCCCCCCGCTCTCGAGCAAGACTGGATCCTCTGGATCTACCTCGAATGAAAGGTAAGCAGTACCGATGCCTCCATTGACACCCATTGGCTTCCTGAACGTCGGCACGCTCGTCGTCTTCGTTGGTGCCCTCCTGCTCAGCGTTTGGCTCGCTCGTCGTCCCCGGTCCAAGCCTCTTCCCGCACTCCTCTTCGCAGCGATCATCTCCACGAACGCCGCGATTCCGGTCGCCATCTTCGTCCTTTGGGTAAGCCTTTTTTTACGCAGCGTCGCCATGGAAAACCTCAAATACGCCGCCTCGCAGGGCGCGGTCATCACCCTCGATACCTCCTCCGGCAGCACCTATGCCTCCATTCAATACCCACCCGGCTCGCCGCAAAGATCCGCCGCGGTCGTCTACTTCACCCCCAGCGGAGTCGCCGCCGGAACCTTCTCTCCCTACCTCATGGTCGGCATCGTCTTCCTAGTTCCCACCTATCTGATCCTCCGCTTCGTCAAACCCCGCCCCCAACTTCGCGGCTTCGCGGTCACACCCGCTGCGGTTCCCTCAACTTCCGAGTCGCCGCCACGCTCTCGGACTGAATGATCTCCCAAAAACTACCTGACTTTTCGTCGTCATAATGTCCCCTTTCCCAAGTGCCTCTTGATTGACTGTGTCGCTGCGCCAGAGGTGTCCGATGTCGCCCAACACCCTCTATTTTCTCCGGTTCAGCGGGATGGCCTTTGTTACTGTCTTCATTGGCGCGATCCTGATCAGCTTTTGGCTCGCTCCTCACCCCCGCTGCGTTCCTTTTCCCGCACGCCGCACGGCGATGGTGATCTCCGCGAGCGCGGCGCTCTCGGTCGCCGCGCTCACCCTGTTGGTACACCTTTGGATACGCAGCACCGCCTTCAAGACCATCAGACTCGCCA
>JBBRUM010000312.1:0-4828 GCA_038247815.1 Tepidisphaerales bacterium
CCGGGACCCCGCGATGCTCGACTATCTCAACAACTCGCAGAACAAAAAAGAACACCCCAACGAGAACTACGCCCGCGAGCTCATGGAGCTCTTCACACTCGGCAGAGACCAGTACACCGAGAACGACATCAAGGAAGCCGCCCGCGCTTTCACCGGCTGGGCGCACGACGGGGACGAGTACATCTTCCGCGCGCGCGACCATGACGCCGGCGTGAAGACCTTCCAAGGCCGCACGGGAAATTTCAGCGGTGACGATGTCATCGAGATCATCCTGCAGAACAAGGCCTGCGCCCCCTACATCGCCGGTCGGCTGTGGAATTACTTCGCCTTCGAGCCCGCCGAGGGCGACAAGGAGATGCTCGAGAGCCTGGGCAATGTCATGCGCGAAAATGGCTGGGAGATGAGGCCTTTGCTCCGCACGCTGCTGACCAGCCGCGCGTTCTACTCGCCCCGGGCGATGGGCACGCAGATCAAAAGCCCGATCCAGCTCGTCGTGGGCACGGTGCGAATGCTCGACCTGGACTTTCCCGCGTTCAGGCTTCTGCACAGCCAGCTCAATCAGATGGGTCAGGTGCCACTGGCCCCGCCGAACGTGAAGGGCTGGCCGGGGGGCCGGCTGTGGATTAACACGAGCACATTGTTCGTGCGGTACAACACTGGCGTGTGGCTGACCGGGGGCGAAATCCCGGCGCTCATCGCATCCAGGCGCGGCGGAGCCGAGCGGACGGTAAAACGCGCCGACCGCCGCGAGGCGGAACAAAACGGCGGCGTCGTACTCCGCCCCGAAATCGCCGCGCTGGACACCCCCGAGCAAGTCGCCGACTACTGGGTGCGAAGGCTGATCCAACGCCCCGTCGAAGCCGAAAAAATCAAAACACTCGCCGCAAGTCTCGGTGGAAACGCCAAGAACGAAGCGGCCGTAAAGAAGATGATCCAGTTGATCGTGTCAATGCCGGATTATCAGCTTTGTTAGGGGTTGGTAGTTGGTAGTTGTGGTTGGTGGTCGGTTTGGTTTTTGGTTTGGGCGGGGAGAGGTGAGGTTATGCAGGACTTTGTTTCAACACGGCGGCTGTTCTTGCAGCGAGGAATGGCGTTGTTGGCGGTGACGCCGACGATTCCAACATTTCTCGACCAGACGGTCATCGGGCTGCTCCAGCAGAACGACGGGTCGCGCGTGCAGGCGCCGACGGGGAAGGACGGCAAGGTCCTCGTGGTCGTCCAGCTCTCCGGCGGGAATGACGGGCTGAATACCGTCTCCCCGTACGCCGACGACGTGTACCGCCGCGCCCGCGGCAACCTCGCCCACGCAGCCGATCGTGTGCACAAGCTCAACAACTACCTCGGCCTCGCGCCCAACTTGCCGTACTTCAAGGAGCTTTACGACCAGGGCCGAATGTCGGTCATCAACGGCGTGGGCTATCCCAACCCGAACCGGTCGCACTTTCGCTCTATGGACATTTGGCACTCCGCGTACCCGGAGAAGGAAGTGGTGACGTCGGGCTGGCTGGGGCGATTTTTCGACAACACCTGCGTGGGGAATGACCCGCACGTCGGCGTCTCGATCGGCGAGCAGTTGCCGTTGTCGATGAAGGGCGAGCGGATCTCGCCGCTGGCGTTCGAGCGGGCCGAGAGCTACCGCTACACCGGCAAGGACGCGGAGCGCTATAAGGATCTCAACCACGACGACGCGATGGTGTCGGCCGCGGCTCCGTCGACGAGGCCTGTCGGCGCGGGTCGCGTGGTCGCGGGCCCGAAGAAGAAAGCCGAGCCCGTCACCTCCGGAGCCCAGCTCGACTTCCTCCACCGCACCGCGATGGACGCCCAAGTGTCGTCCGACGACATCCTGCGGATGACCAAGCAATTCGCCCCAGCCGGGCAATACCCCAACACCGAGTTCGGCAACGGCTTGCGGACGATCGCCGCCATGATCGCCGGCGGGCTGCCGACGCGGGTGTACTACGTCTCCCTCGGCGGCTTCGACACCCACGCCAACCAAGCCCCGCGCCACGCCCAACTCATGCAGGAACTCAACAACGGTATCCAGGCGTTCTGGACCGACATCCGCAAGCAGGAAAACGAAGAGCGCGTGCTGATGATGAGCTTCTCGGAGTTCGGCCGCCGCGTCGACGTCAACGCTTCCTCCGGCACGGACCACGGCGCAGCCGCCCCCATGTTCCTCATGGGCCCCCGCGTCAAAGCCGGCCTGGCCGGCCGCCACCCGTCGCTGACCGACCTCGATCAGGGCGACCTGAAGTTCTCGACAGACTTCCGCAACGTCTACGCCACCGTCCTGCAAAACTGGCTGGACACCCCCAGCCGCCCCATCCTCGGCCAACAGTTTGCGACGATGAACCTCGTCAAGGGCTAAGGTCGGTCTGACTCCCGCAATCACCACCGCCAAACTCCGCGAACGCGACGTTAGACAGAGAAGCAAGAGAGCTTCGCACACAGAGTGTCGACGGCCGAGTGGCGTGACGGCGCGCGGGAAGCACTTCCGTAAGGTCTGTTAAACAAGTCTAAAATCGCACTCGACTCGATTCCCCGTCTCCGTCCGGGTCCCCCCGCCGTGCCCTCTCCCAACCTCTGTAAGCGAAGCCTTCTTCCTCCTCCGTGTTCCAAGCCCCCCAACCCGCTCCGTTGTCCCCAATCGTTGAATCACTACACTCTCCGCCGTGGACAGGCGTGCATCTCTGCGGATTGTTACGGTGGCGTGGCTCTTCGGCGCGGTGTGGTTTACAGCCGTCTCCTCGCCGCTGCTCACGACTTACGCACGGGCTCTGGGGTGTGGGGACTTTCACTTCGGGTTGATCAATGCCCTCCCGTTTTTGGCGGCGCTGTTGTCGTTGCCTGCGTCGGTGGTGATTGACGCCACGGGTCAGCGGCGGCTTATTTTTCTCACGGGGTTGTACATACAGCGGGCGATTTGGCTGCTCATTGCGGTCGTGCCGTTGTGGTTGTTTCCGCGGGGGGCGTCGGCTGAGGAGCTCAAGCTGGTTCTTCCGGCGATTGCGACGTTGTTCCTCGTCATGTACTTCCTGCAGCAGGGCGGGCAAGCCATGGGCGGCCCGGCGTGGGTGGGGTGGATGTCGGAGTTGGTTCCCGATCGGATTCGCGGGCGGTACTTCGCGCGGCGGCGGCAGTTGGGCGTGCCGCTGGCGATCGCGGCGACGCTGGTCATCGGCTGGGTGATCGACAGGTACGCCGCGCACGTTCAGCCCGGCGCCGAGCTCACGCCCGACCAGCGGTACCAGGTGATTTTCCTGTGTTCGATGCTGCTCATTGGCGTGACGATCCCCGGCATTATCGACATCGCCCTGTTCCACTGGGTGCCCCACACCGTTCGCCCCCGGGCCAGGGAGGGCGAGGGCCTCCTGAGCAGCATCGTCAAGCCAGTGAAGAACCGCCGGTTCCTCTGGTTCGCCGGGTTCGTCGCCACGATGTTCTTCGCCAACGGACTCATGGGCCAGTTCGTCTCGCTGTACGTGCTGGAGCGCGTGGGCATGGGTAACCTCGGGGCGCAGATGATGATGGTGGTCGTCCCCCTTGCGGCGACGGCGCTGGTGCTGCCCGTCTGGGGCCGCGCGGTCGACCGCGTCGGGAAAAAACCGCTGCTCTACCTCTCCGCCCTCGGCGCGGTCCCGATGACCATGGGCTGGGTGCTCGTCACCAGTGGCACCTGGTGGATCGGCTTGATCGTCGCAGCCGGTATCGCGGTGCTCTGGGTGGGCATGGAAGTCACCAACTTCAACTACGTGCTGGAAATGTCAGCCGGCGACGACGTTGACGGTGACAAGGGCGGCACGGGCTTCTTCGCGATCAACTCCGTCGTGACCTCGGTCGCCGCCGTCCTCGGCGGCGTCGCCGGCGGGGCCATCGCCACGGGCTTCTCATCCGTCAGTTGGACCCCGATCGACGGCATGAAAACCTTCGACCGATTCGATATCCTCTTCGTCGCCAGCGGGCTCATCCGACTCGTCGGCGTGGTCGTCTTCCTCCCCCGCATGGTCGAACCCGAAGCCCACGGCACGCTGGCTGCGGCGAGATTCATGGTCGCCTCGATCTACGCCACCGCCACCGAACTCGCCAAAGCGCCGGGGCGACTGCTCGGAGGTAAGGGCGGGTGAGGGAGATAAGCGGTTTGGAATAGCGCTTGACGATGTGCGCCGGGGTTCTCACAACCAGAATTACCGGGTGCCACCGACAGAGGCTTCAGCCACCGCGATGGTCATTCGTTTCTCGCGTCGCATCTCGTGCTTCCTTTCTTCGAGCAGGTCGCCGAGCTGGTCGTCGGTCAGATTTGACGTGGCAAAGTCGCTGGCGGTCGGGCCGCTGAGGTCGTGGATTGAGATGGGATTGTGTGCGGACTGTTCGAAGAGGGTGGCGATGTACGTGGACGTGTCTACACCGGCCCCTCTCGCCCGCGCGGTCAGGGTGCCCAAGGCTTCGTCGGAGATGGGGAAGGAGACAACCACTGTCTTAACAATGGCATGTTTCGGGTGGCTTCGGCGAACCTCCGCCGCCCGATCCCTGGGTCTCGCTCACTGCCGGACCCGCCCCACTTCTACGACAGACCAAAATAGAGAAACCCGTCCCCTTCTCGGGATAACGGGCTTGGAGGAGGCAGGATTTGTGCGGTGGATCGGGCCTTGAAGTCGAGTCAGCTCGGAGCGTCGGAAGAGGTCTTACGGGCAGGCGTGGGGGGGGGGGGCCCCCCCGCCGGGCCACAACCCCCCCGGGGGCGCACAACCCCCCCCAATTACACACACAACAACCACCCCCCCCCCAAAAAAACCACCCCCCCCCGACAAAAAGAAAGAGGGGGAGGGCG
>JBBRUM010000313.1:0-4828 GCA_038247815.1 Tepidisphaerales bacterium
CCCGGAAACAGCCCGATCGTTCTGTCATCGTTCTGGAGAGCAAGCCACCGCTGGTCCTGGTTGCCGCCGACGATCTTCAACCCAAGTTTCTCGTAAAACGTACGCAACGCCGCGATGTCCTTCACTGCAAGGCTCACCGAAAACTTGCCAAGACCCATGGACCCTCCTCCGACGGGCGCATCAGCCGGAGACTTCCCGCCGTGCGCGGCACACAGACTTACCATTACCCACAACAACAAGGCAGATATCGCCTTGGACACAAAGACCTCCCGAAAATGCCCTTCGCCGTACGCGCTTTTTACCAAAGTTACGTCGGCGTCGAGGCGGCGGCAAGACGATTGCCGGGACGCGGTGTCAGCCGGAGCGGGATGGGCTTGGAAGGGGCGTCGGTTGCGGCGCGGTCGCTTCTGGAGTATTTATTCTGGTGCGAGTCCAAGTCTGTTTTGCCTTGGGTTGCCACGTTGGGTCCGCAGGAGCGCCAGCATTCAAACGGTCATTGAAACCCCGCCGCCCCCGACGTCGTCGCGTGGTCTCGCCACCGCGGCGGGTAAGAGTGCAGTTGACATCGCATTTTCCCCCGTCTCCGGCGCCGACCAGGCAAGGAAGGTGGTGCGGCGACTGGCCCTCGGCCACTACGAAAACTTCTCCATCGTCTCGTTCCTCGTCCCCCGGAACCTCCGTCAGGACTTCTGCAACATCTACGCCTTCTGCCGCACAGCCGACGACCTCGGAGACGAACTCGGCGACCCGGCCGAGTCCCTCCGACGCCTGGGCGACTTCCGAAACGCCCTCCTCGCCTGCTACGACGGCAAGCCCGTCGGCGCAGTCTTCTCCACCCTCCGCGAAACCGTCGCCCGCCACGACATCCCTGCCAAACCGTTCCTAGACCTGATCTCCGCCTTCGAGCAGGACCAGCACGTCTCCCGCTACGACACCCACGCACAACTCGTGGACTATTGCACCCGCAGCGCCGACCCCGTCGGACGACTCGTGTTGTACCTTGCCAGCTATGCCGACGAACCGCGTCAACGCCTCTCCGACCACACCTGCACCGCGCTGCAACTGACAAACTTCTGGCAGGACGTCAGTCGAGACCTGCACCGTATTGACCGCGTCTATCTCCCCCGCGAGTCGATGGACCGCTTCGGTGTGACCGAAGGCGAACTCCGGGCGGGAGTGGCTACGCCGGGCTATCGGAACATGATCCGGTCCGAGGTCGACCGCACCGAGGCGATGTTTGCCGAGGGAGACAAGCTCCTGCCGATGCTGATCCCATCCGTGGCAGCCCATGTGTCGCTGTTCTCAGCCGGCGGACGGGCCATCCTGCGGGCGATCCGCGACCGTGAATACGACACTCTCTCCCTCCGCCCTACAATTTCGGCCCGGCGCAAGCTTGGGCTGGTGGCAAGGGCGTTCTCCGCCCGGGCACTTGGTGTTTTTTCCGGCCTTCGGAGGCGGGCGTGACACAATCAACCATGGTTCATCCCGACACGATCGAGCACTCGCTCGTCGACTCGCGGAACTACTGCCGGAAACTCACCCGCTCAGCCGCCCGCAACTTTTACTACGGCTTGCGCCTGCTCCCGGAGCCCAAGCGTTCGGCGATGTTCGCGCTTTACGCCTTCAACCGCCTCATCGACGACATCGCCGACCGCGAAGACGGCCGGACCCCCGCGCGTCGCCGAGAAGAGCTCGATCACTGGCGCGAGCAGACCCACGCCGTCCTCGCCGGCCACCCCGATGCGACCCTCGGCGACTCGGCACACCCCGTCTGGCCCGCCTTCACCGACCTCGTCACCCGCTATCGCGTGCCGTCGTCGCTCTTTAATGCCGCCGTCGCCGGGCAGCAGCAGGACCTCGAACCCGCTCCCTTCCATAATTTCGGGCAACTCCACGAATACTGTTACCGCGTCGCCGGCGTCGTCGGGCTGGCAAGCATCCACGTCTGGGGATATCGCGGCGGGGAATCCACCGAAGGCATGGCCGTCGCCCTCGGCGTCGCTTTTCAGATCACCAACATTCTCCGCGACCTCCGCGAAGACGCCGCCCGCGGTAGGATCTACCTCCCCTTGGAAGACCTCGAGCGCTTCGGCGTCACCCCAGCCCAGCTCCACCGCGGCGAGGGCGGGCCGGCCTTCGAGCGCCTCATGCGGTTCGAAATCGACCGCGCAGAAGACCATTACCGCTTGGCCGGCGGGCTGGAACTGCTCATCGAGCCCGACTCCCGCCCCACGCTCATCGCGATGACCGAAATCTACCACCGGCTGCTGGGGAAAATCTCGACCGCTCCGGGCGATGTCCTGCGAAAACGCGTAAGCCTCTCGACCTGGTCAAAACTGCGCATCGGATGGCGTGCGGCCCGCTCCAGCCGGGGACTCCACGCCTCCGTCGCGGGTGGCCGATGACATCGCCGGGCGGTGCGGCGGCACCCGTTGTGGTCGTCGGTGCTGGTGTCGCCGGAATGGCCGCCGCCGTTGCACTCGAGTCAGCCGGCGTCCCCGTCACCCTCCTCGAAGCCCGCCGCTCCCTTGGAGGTCGCGCCGCCTCACACGCCGACCCCCACACCGGCGAACAGCTCGACAACTGCCAGCACGTCCTGCTCGGCTGCTGCACCAACCTCCTCGACTTTTACCGGCGGATCGGCTGTATGGACAAGATCCGCTTCGAGCCCGCCATCCGTTTCGTAGACGCCCGCGGCCGGGGCTATTCGCTCTCGTCCACACCCGGACTGCCCGCCCCCCTCAACTTCGCCCTCGCCGGATTGAAGTTCAACGCGCTCACTTGGCGCGAGCGGACCGAACTCGCCCGGGCATCGCTGGCGATGATGCGCACCGGCCGACTCGGCCGCGCCAACCTCGCCGACGTCCCCTTCGGAAAGTGGCTGGACGACCACGGCCAGTCGGCCGGCCTCGTCAAGAACCTATACATCCCCGTTCTCCTCGGCGCGCTCAATGAAGACGTCCGCCTCGCCAGCACCACCTTCGCCTTGCAGGTTTTCCAAGACGCCCTGCTCGCCAACTCAGCCGGCTGGGTCTTGGGCGTTTCCACGGTTCCCCTTTCGGACCTTTACGCCGCCCTCCCCTGCCGCGACATCCGGTTTGGCGCTCGAGTGTCAAGGCTGGAGGTCGAGGGTGGGCGCGTCGCGGGCGTCCGCCTCGTCACCGGAGAGATGCTCCGAGCACCCACCGTCGTGCTCGCCACCAACCACCACACCCTCGCCAAATGGGTGCCCCCCGAGTGGCTCGAGCGCGACGCGCGTTTCCACCACCTCGACAAAATTGAAAGTGTCCCCATTCTCGGGGTCCAGCTCTGGTTCGACCGCCCCGTCCTCCCCGAATCGCACGCCGCTCTCCTCGACGGCCCCCTGCAGTGGCTGTTTCGTGCCGACGCCGAGGGCCGCGTCATCAAGGGCGTCATCAGCGCCGCACGCGGCTGGGCCGAGAGGCCGCGCGACGAAGTCCTCGCCGAGTTTGCCCGCCAAATCACCACCACCCTGCCCAACGCCTCAGCCGCCAAGCTCCTCCGTGGCCACGTCGTCATCGAAAAACGCGCCACTTTCGCAGCCGTCCCCGGCGTCGACCGCCTCCGCCCCACCCAAGCCCCCCCACCCGGCGGACTCCCCGGCCTCTTCCTCGCCGGCGACTACACCCTCACCGGCTGGCCCGCCACGATGGAAGGCGCCGTCCGCGCCGGCTACCTCGCAGCTGACGCCATCACCGCAACCGCCACTGTCAAACCCTTCCTCGTCCCCGATCTGCCCGTTCAATGGCCCGGCAGGCTTCTCGGCTTGCACCGCTAAATCGCGCCGCCCCGGCGCCGCTCCCGCAATAGCAACCACTGCAGCAGCGGCCGCAAGACAAACACCGACGACAGATAAATGCTCGCAGTCCCCACCGCCATCACCAACCCCAACGACTGCAACCCCCGGTGCGTCGCCAGCAACCAGAAAAACCCGAAGCTCGTGCACGTCACATAGGCGCACAGCAGCAGCGCCCGGTCGCTCGCGTCCCAACTCGTCCAAGGCCTGCGGGGATTCCTCCTGGCGTCCAGATACCGGTGAACCAAAAACACCCCGTACTCGTGCCCGGCTCCGATGAGAATCGGCAGGGCAAACGTGTTGGCGAAGTTCCAATCCGCCCCCAGCAGCCCCATGGCGATGGCGAGCATCGGCAACCCAAACCCGAGCACACTCACCGCCATCAGCGTCAGCCCCACCCGTCGGAAGTCCAAGAACACCAGCACGACAATCAGCCCCAGCGCATAGGCCGTCGCCCGGTAGAACGAGTCTCGGATCGATGCCGTGGAGTGGTGCAGGTTGATCGCGATTCCCGTCGGCTTGGGTGCCCCCGCCACGGTCGCCACGCGCGCCTCGACGTCCGCCGCGAACGCGTCGAGGTTCTTTTGCTCCCAGAGGTCCAGCTTCGGATAGATGTACAACGCCAGCCCGCCGTCCAATCCGACAAGGTGCGACCGCAGCTCCCGCGGCACGCGGTCAAGGTCCAGCGCCGGCGCACTGAACACCTCCAGCGACGCCCGCAACTGCCCGGCAAAACCGACCTGCCATGCGCTCAACCGCGCCGCAATCCGCTCGGCCTCCGCCCCGTTCGCCTCCTCCAAAAGGCCCGCAAATGTCACCAACTCTCTCGCTCCCCCGCCTCCCCCCGTTCCCCCCGCCAGCGCCCGCGCTCCCGCCGCGATATCCTCCAGCCGCCCCGCCTCCACCCCCACCGCATCGTCCCACCTCACCTTGGCCAACGTTCCCGACTCGCCCCGCAAGAACGCCAAATTGTCATACGCCCCCAGCACGCTCTCCGTCGACCCCACCAGC
>JBBRUM010000314.1:0-4821 GCA_038247815.1 Tepidisphaerales bacterium
CCCCACCTCGTCCGCCACCCCTCATCCCTCAGCCTTCTTCACCATCGGCTTTGGGAACAGTCCCACCGGCGCACCCACCATCGTCCCCCCCACAGCCCGCGCCTTTTCTAGCAACACCTCAATCCTCGCGTTGGCACCCACCTCGATCCCCAACTGACCCAGCCCCGCCGCCCCTTTCACCGGGCACACCGGCAGCAGCCCCGCAAACACCGCACCCATCGCCCGCGCCGCCACGCCCAGCACCACCGCCCTCCGCCGCGCCAGCCCCGCGTCTTTCATCTTAAATGGCGCCGTCGCCTCGATGTACCCATTCACCGCCCGCGCCAGCTCCACCGGCAACATCGCAGCCGACTGCAACTCCAACCCCGAGTACGCCTCCGTCAGCTTCTCCAAAAGTCCGTCCGCCTGCCCCAACAGCGCCCGGTCGATTTCCTCCAGCTCCCCCCCGTTCACCACCGGCACCTTCCCCCCTTCATAGTTTCCAATCATCTTGATCACCCGATTCAGGCAGTTGCCCGGCAGGTCAGCAAGCTCGTTAAACGCCTTGACGAAGTCGGCTTCGGAAAAGTCCAAGTCGTTCCCAAACGGCGCGGCCCGCAGCATGTAGTACCGCACCGCATCCTGCGAGTACGTCGCCGCGTATCCGTCGAGCTTCTCAAGATCGATGAAGTTCCCCATCGACTTCCCCATCTTCTTCCCATCACTCGTCCACCACCCATGCGCGAACAACTCCCGCGGCAGCTCCCAGCCCAGGGCCATGAGCATCGCCGGCCAATACACCGCGTGGAACCAAAGAATCTCCTTCCCGATCAAGTGCAAGTTCGCCGGCCAAAACGGACTCGCCTTCCCCGGCATTGCCAGCGCCGTCACGTAGTTGCTCAGCGCGTCGATCCACACATACAGCACATGCCCCGGGTCGTTGGGCATCTCAATCCCCCACTTCAGCGAAGCCCGCGAAATGCTTAAATCCTCCACCCCCATCCGCAACTTTGACAGCACCTCGTTCCTCCGACTCTCCGGCCTCACAAACCCCGGATGCCCCTCGATGTAATCAATCACCTTCGGCACGTACTTCCCCAGCCGAAAGAAATACGTCGGCTCGGAGTACCGCGTCAGCGCCTTCCCCGAAATCGCACTCTTATACCCCTGCTCCTTCGCGTTGTTCTCCGTGACAAACTCCTCCTGCCCCTCGTCATACCACCCCTCGTACGCCCCGAGGTAAATGTCCCCACTCGCCACCAGACGCAGCACAATCTCCCGTACCCCCTCCTTGTGCCTCGCCTCCGAGGTCCGGATGAAGTCGTCGTTGCTGATCCCCCACTTGGCGAAGATCCCCCGAAATACCCCCGAGTTCTTCTCCGCCAGCTCGCCCGGCGTCGTCCCCAGCTCGGCTGCGGTCTTCACCATCTTCACCCCGTGCTCGTCCGTCCCGGTCAAAAAAAACACCTCCCGCCCCGCCAACCGCCACCACCGCGCCACCACATCCGCGCAAATCGTCGTGTACAAATGCCCCAGATGCGGCTCGCCATTGGGGTAGTAAATCGGCGTCGAAACATAAAATCTCTCGCTCATCGCCCCATCCTACGCCCACCCCCCGCCAACTCCACCCCCCAGCAAGTCTCAGGGGAATGCTTCACCACCCGCCCGAGTACGGGCTTGAGACACGGAGACACTGAGCAAACGCACGGAGAAGAATCGAACCCAAAATTTATAGGATTTAGTACCTTCACTATATAAAAAATACCACCTTCCCCCACCTCTCTCGCTTCTCTGTCCGTTTCCCCCGTGCCCGTACGTGGCCACCTCGTCTCCCCTCCGAAACAGTCCAACCAAGTCCATGCCGCTCCTCCCCGAATTCGCTATACTCAACGCTGTGCAGCCGACATTTCCCCCCATCTCGCTCACCACCCCCCCCACCCCCGCTCACACCACCTCCATCCTCGTCCGCCCAGGCCTGCTCTCCCGAGCCGGCGCACAACTCCGCGAAATCTCAACCTCCTCCAAAGCCCTCATCGTCACAGACTCCACCGTCGCCCCGCTCTACCTCACCCACCTGTGCCACTCCCTAGACCTCGCCGGCTTCCTCCCCGTCGCGCACATCCTTCCCGCCGGCGAGTCGCACAAACACCTCGCCACCCTCCTCCCCGCCTATCACACCTTCCTCGCCGCCAACATCGACCGCCACACACCCCTGATTGCTCTCGGCGGCGGCGTCGTCGGTGACATCGCCGGCTTCCTAGCGGCAACGCTCCTCCGCGGCCTCCCCTTCATCCAAATCCCCACCACGCTCCTCGCCATGGTCGATTCCTCCATCGGCGGCAAGACCGGCGTCAACCAGTCCGGCGGCGACGGGGAAGGCGGCGGCAAGAACCTCATCGGCGCCTTCCACCAACCCGCCCTAGTCCTGTCCGACCCAGACCTCCTCGCCACACTCCCCCAATCTGAAATCAGCAACGGCCTCGCCGAGTGCATCAAACACGACGCCATCGCCGACCCCGCCCACCTCGCCCTGCTCCCCTCACTCCTCCCCGCCATCCTCTCCCGCGACCCCCACGCACTGAACCTCCTCGTCCACCACAACGCCTCCATCAAGTCCGCCATCGTCGCCCAAGACCCCACCGAACAGCCCGGCGGCCCCCGCGCCTTCCTCAACCTCGGCCACACCTTCGCACACGCCTTCGAAGCCGTCACCCACCACGCCCTCCCCCACGGCCAAGCCGTCGCCCTCGGCCTAGCCGCCGCCGCCCACCTCTCCACCTCCCTCTCCCTCCTCCCCCCCGCCCACCGCGACCAGCTCCTCCGCACCCTCTTCCTCGCCCACCTCCCCACCACCTTCCCCCCTCCCCACTCCCCCACCCACCTCCCCGCCCTCAACAACACCCCCGCCATCCTCTCCGCCATGCATCGCGACAAAAAAACCGAACACGGCCACCTCCGCTTCATCCTCCTCTCCCCCCTGGGCAGCCCCCTCCTCCACAAATCCATCACCCCCGACCAAGTCGCAGCAACCCTCCAACTCCTAAACCCCTAACCCTCTAATCCACTCCCCCGTCCGTCACTCTGTCTCTCTGTCACTTCTCCCCCTCCTCCCCATGGCCTCCCCCGACGCTTCCATTCTCGCCGCCCGCCGCCACGCATGGCTTGCCCTTTCCCTCACAGCCGGTCTCGGCCCGATCACGCTCCGCCGCGCCGTCGCCTCGGCCTTCGGGGTCATTGGCTGCCTGAAGCTCTCGCACTCCACCTGGGGCGAGGTCGAGGGCATCGGCTCGTACCGCGCCAACCAAATCCTCAAAGACCTCC
Organism: Tepidisphaerales bacterium; assembly: GCA_038247815.1. GTDB lineage: Bacteria > Planctomycetota > Phycisphaerae > Tepidisphaerales > Tepidisphaeraceae > JBBRUM01. The sequence goes on from JBBRUM010000314.1 coordinate 3,301, forward strand.
CCCGCGCCCTCCGCGAAGCCGACCAAGTCCTCGCCCGCTGCCACGAACTCTCCATCTCCATTCTCACCCCCGAGGATGACACCTACCCACCCCTCTTCGCCGACCTCGCCGACGCCCCCTCCGTCCTCTACCTCCGCGGCACGCTTCAGCCACGCGACATCAACGCCGTCGCGCTCGTCGGCAGTCGCAACTGCTCCTTCTACGGCCGCGACCAAGCCTCCCGACTCGCCTCCCTCCTCGCCAGCGCCGGCTACACCGTCGTCTCCGGCGGCGCCCGCGGCGTCGACTCAGCCGCACACGAAGGCGCCCTACGCTCCCCCGACGGCCGCACCATCGCAGTCCTCGGCTGCGGCGTCGACATCACCTACCCCCCTGAAAACGCCGACCTCTTCTCCAAAATCGCCGCCCACGGCGCAATCCTTTCCCACTACCCCCCCGGCACCGCACCCCACCAACGCCACTTCCCCGAACGCAACCGCGTCATCTCCGCCCTATCCCGCGGCGTACTCGTCATCGAAGCCGATCTCCGATCGGGCTCACTCATCACCGCCCGCATCGCCGCCGACGACCACAACCGCCCCGTCCTGGCCCTCCCCGGCCGTGTCGACAACCCCCTCTCAGCCGGCCCCCACCAACTCCTCCAACAAGGCGCCGCCCTCGTCACCAACCTCGAAGACATCCTGGGCGCCCTCGGCCCTCTCCCCCAATCCACCCTCACCCCCAAACACCACGCCCCCCCGCCCGACGCCCTCCTCACATCCGAACCCCTCACCCCTCCGCCGCCAAAGTCCAAATCCTCCCGCCCCCGCACCTCCGGCCCCCAATCTGAACTCCACTTTCCCCCCCTAACACCTCCCGCGCCCGCTCCTCCCCCACATCTGACATCTGACCTCCAACATCCGACCTCGAACACCCCCCATCCAACATCTATACCCCTCACTCCCGACCAATCCAAAATCCTCGCCGCTCTCCGCCAACACAAAGAAGCCCCACCCGACGTTCTCATCGAGTCCACCGGCCTCCCGCCCCACATCATCCTCCGCGAGCTCACCCTCCTCACCCTCAAAGGCCAAATTCGACGGGTAGACGCGCAAACCTACGCCCTCCCCCGCTGACTCTCCCACCGACCACTCCCCACCCCTGCTCGACTTTGTCTCAATCTCCCCTGACCACCTTCAGCCCCGCCTCCAACACTGCATCCCCGTCCATCCCAGCCCCGTGCTCCGCAAACTCCACGTCCACATCCGCCTTCAATCCCTGTCCCTCGAACACCGTCCCATCCGCCCTCATCGCCTGCCACGAAGGCAACCACACCACCACAGAATTGCCAAGCTCGTGCCGCTTCGGGTTCCCCGAACTCCCACCCGTCGTCGTCCCCACCGTGGTCGCCCCCGCCGCACTCATCATTTGAATGAACGACTCGTTGCTCGAATAGCTCGCCGGCCCCTGCAAAACCGCCACCTTCCGCACCTTGCCCGCCCCGTCCACTGGCTTGAGCACCCGCTCCATCACCTCGCCCCA
>JBBRUM010000315.1:0-4813 GCA_038247815.1 Tepidisphaerales bacterium
ACGACCAGCGAGCGCGGAAGGTTGCCCTTGGCGCAGACGGCGGCGACGACGCGGCGGGCGTTGGTCGCGGGGTTGGCCAGTTTCCAGGGCACGGCGGCAAGCGTCACGTCCCCCGAGGGCAGGGCGGCGAGGTCGTTGCCCTCGACCGCGCCCAGCCAGCGGGACTCGCTCTCGCCGTCGCTGGCGGTGTCCATGTTCGCCACCGCGGCGAGGCTCAGGGCGGTGAATACCTGCGGCGGGGGGGCGGGGTCCCAGCCGCCGGTCCAGGCGAAGGCCAGCCAGCCCTTTTCGTGTCGCGTGGTCAGCTCCCCGAGGCGAAGAAGGATGTCCGCGCCGTACCGCTCGAAGCCGTGCTCGAAGCACCCGCGGGCAAGCTCGCCGGCTGCGTGGCCGTGCACGCCGGCGTTCATGTACTGCCACTTATCGCTGTCGGTTCCGAAGCCTTTCCCGAACGGCGGGTAGATCGCGTACCACTCGCCGGGGCTTTCCTCGCCGCCGGAAACGCGTAGGTGCTGGTAGGTGCTCACGATGGCGACGGCTTGCTCGCGGGAGATGCCTCGGTTGAGGGCGTAGCAGTTGCTCATGGCGATCTGGGACTTTTCGTCCACGCCGAGGTCGCGGACGACTGCGGGGTCTTCCTCGATGTGATGGGTGAAGAACCGGCCGTTCCAGGTGAGGGCGTTGAGCTTGGCGTGGATCTCGGCGGCGCGGCGGAGGTACGTGGCGGCGTCGGCGGGCCGGCCGGTTGCGGAGAGCATTTCCGCGAGCATGTCACAGGCGAGCGCGTAGCCGTGGTTGTCGCCGAAGAAGACGCCGAACTTCGTCTCGGCAGAGATCTGCTGCGCCGTCCCGAGCTTGAACTCAACGGTATATTTGTCGTGGACCTGAAAGTCCCACGAGTCGATCGTGTAGCCGCGTTTAAGCAGCCCGAACCGCGCCGACCACCGAAGCGGATCGGTGACGGAGTACTCGAGCGCGGCGATGGCCGAGTCGAGCTTGCCGCGCATCCAGGCGTCGTCGCCGTTGCCCTTCCAGGCGAGGTACAGAGTTTCGAGGTAGTTGTATTCGTTGTGGTTTTCAACCGGCTGGCGGTTGAAGTTGAGCCCTCCGTCGAGCTTGGAGAACCCCGCGGGGGAGTAGGCCGAGTGGAAATAGTCGCCGCTTTCGGCGAAGCAGTTGCTCCAGACCATGCCCGAGGGTTTTTGGTTTTCGGCCCAGAGGTCCGCGAAGCTTGCGGTGGGGTCGATGGTGCGGCCGTCGGCGTCGGTGCCGGAGACGACGAACTGCATGCCCTTGGCGGTGTGCACGTGGTCGAGGATCCAGTGGACGTAACAGTGATACTCCCTGCCCCGCCAAGCCAAGGTTTCCACGCCAGAGGGGTGGTAGCAGCGCATGGTCTTGTCGAGCGCGGCGAAGAGGTGGGAGAACCGCCCGCCCGCGTCGGCGATCTTCGAGCGGGCGTCGACGGGGAGGTGCAGTTCGCCGGAGGCTTGGCCGTCCCCGCGGACGGTGTGGGTTCCGAGTGCACCGGCGATAACGATCTCGGCGAGGCCGTCGGCGCCGAACGTGGTCCGGGCGTATTCGTGGCCGGCCCCGTCGGTGGCGACTGCCACGCCGCCCGCCGGGCCCGTGACGCAAATGGTGTCCAGCGGGGCGAACACCTGGGCACGGTCGCCCAGACGGTGGATTGCGGTAGTGGTCGGGAACGTTTGCGGCATGTCGGTTCTCCTAGAGGGTGTGTACACCATACCGGGTAAAGGCGGAGATGTTGCCCGGCGGGGAGGGTGTTTCCGCCCCCCGCGACCGATCCCCCGGCACGCGGTATACTCCCGCCCCATGACCTCGGTCCGCCTCGACCACATCGTCAAAGACTTCGGCGCAACCCGCGCCCTGAGCGACATTGACCTCTCGATCGGCGGGGGGGAGCTGTTCTTTTTGCTCGGGCCTTCCGGCTGTGGGAAGTCGACGCTCCTGCGGCTTATCGCCGGGCTGCACCAGCCGACTTCGGGTCGAGTCCTCTTCGGCGACCGCGACGTCACCTCGCTGGGCACGAACAAACGCAACGCCGTCATGTGCTTCCAGTCCTACGCCCTCTGGCCGCACATGACGGTGTACGACAATGTCCGGTTCGGGTTGGACGTGCGAAGGGTCGGGCAAACCGAAGCCAAGCGGCGCGTCGACGAGGTGCTCGCCCTGGTGCAGATGGACGCCTACGCCCTCCGCAAGCCCAACCAGCTCTCCGGCGGGCAGCAGCAGCGCGTCGCCCTCGCCCGGGCACTTGCCGTCCGCCCGGATTGCCTCCTGCTCGACGAGCCGCTGAGTAATCTCGACGCCAAGCTGCGGCACGAGATGCGTTCCGAGATCCGCCGCATCTGTAAAACCGCCGGGTTCACCACGATCTACGTCACGCACGACCAGAAAGAGGCGCTGTCCGTCGCCGACCGCATTGCGGTGCTCAAGGACGGCAGGCTCATGCAGGTCGGCTCGCCTTCCGACCTGTACCACCGGCCAAACTCCACGTTCGTGGCTGACTTCATCGGGCAGACCAACCTACTCAAGGGCACCGTCACCGCCTCCGACGCCACCACGGTCACCGTAAGCACCGCAGCCGGTTCGCTGCGGGTGGCGAAGCCCGAGGGCACATTGCTTTCCGCCGTCACCGTCTCCGTCCGCCCCGAGCAGATGCGGCTCTCCCGCCCCGGCAGCTCCAGCGCCAACATCCTCACCGGAAAGACGCGGGAAAACACCTTCCTCGGCGAAGCCTCCGAGGTCGTGCTCACCGTCGGCCAAGCCGACCTCAGAATCATCACCGCCCCTCCCCTGTTTTCCGTCCCTCCCGACCTCACCATCGAGTTCGACCCCCAAGACGCCGTCGTCCTGCCCGAATGACCGCCGCTCGATCCCCTCCATGAAGCGCAACCTCCCGTTCATCCTCTTCCTCCTAGTGCTGGTTCTCCCGTTCGTCGTCCAGCGGTTCGTCCGCACCTCCGGCCAAGCCGCCCGCGTCGACGGGGCCATTCGTCTCACCATCATCACCCCCCACAACCAAGACATCCGCAACGAGTTCAGTCGCGTCTTCGATGCCTGGCACCGCAAGAAGTACAGCCAGCCGGCTGACCTCACCTTCCTCACCCCCGGCGGAACCGGCGACATTCGCAGGTTCCTCGAATCGACCTACGGCGACCGCGCCAAGAACAACGCCGTCCCCGACAGCTTCAACATCGACATCGACCTCGTCTGGGGCGGCGGCGACTTCTTCTTCGACAACGAAATCAAGTCCTTCCTAGCCCCAGTTGACCTCCCATCGGGCACGCTCGAATCCGCCTTCCCCTCGCCCGACCTCGCGGGCGTTCGACTCTACGACTTCGCCAAGGGCAAGCCCGTGCGGTGGGTGGGCGTGTGCATCTCGTCGTTCGGGATCGTGTACAACCCCGATGTGTATCAGGTCCTCAAGCTGCCGCCGCCGGGAACCTGGAACGACCTCGCCCGGCCGGAGCTCGCCGGGTGGGTGGCGATGGCCAATCCGCTCTCCTCATCCTCCGCCGCCGTGTCGTACTCGATGGTGCTCCAGCGGCACATGGCCGACCAGGAAGACTTACTTCTCCCCACCCGCCCCGACCTCAAGGCCCTTTCCGGCCCGGACCGAATGAAAAACCCCGAGTACAAGGCCGCCGTCGCCAAAGGCTGGCGCAACGGCATGGGCACGCTCACCCTCATCGCAGCCAACGCCCGGTACTTCACCGACTCCGGCACTCAACCCCCCAGCGACGTTGCCAGTGGCGACGCCGCCGCCGGCATGGCGATCGACTTCTACGGCCGAGTCTACGAGGAAACTGTCGGCTCACACCGCCTGCGGTACTTCGAGCCCCCCCACGCCACCGCGCTTAACCCCGACCCCATCGCCATCCTCCTCGGCGTTCGAGGCGAGCGATACGTCCACGCCAACCGGTTCATCGAGTTCCTCCTCACCCCCGAAGCCCAGCAGATCTGGATTAAGCGCCCCGGCGTGCCCGGCGGGCCCCGATCCCGGGCGCTCCGCCGCCCGCCCATCCGCCGCGACATCTATCCCCCCGCTACCGACCCCAAGCTCTGGACCGACCCCGAGCTCAACCCCTTCACCTCCGCCGGCGACTTCAACCGCCGCTCGGAATGGGACACCCTCTTCACCGACACCCGCCTCGTCTGGGCGGCGGCTTGGATCGACGGACGCGAAGACCTCAAAGCCGCCCACCGCGCCATCCTCGCCCTTCCAGACCTTGCCCGCCGCGACGCACTCCTTGCCGAACTCGCCACCTTCCCCATGACCATGGCCGACGTCGAACAACTCCAAGCCGACCGCCGCGCCGCCACCGCCCGCAAAGAACTCAACGAATGGCGCGCCAAACGGCGCGTCGAACTCGCCGCAGCATTTCGCTCCCACTACCGCTCACTGCTCGCCAAGGCACGGTCCCCCGTCTCCGTCAGATAACCCACACGCCCTCCTGCGCCCATGAACACCCGACCCTCCCTTTGGTCTTCCCTCCCCCTCGTCGGACGAGCCTCCCCGCTGCACGTTTCGCTCATGGTCGGCGTGTACCTCTTCTTTGCGACCTTCATCCTCTGGCCCATCGTGCAGATCGTTTACACCGGGTTTTACAAGCCAGGCGAGGGCCTGACCACGCAGTACTTGGAGACGATCTTCGCCGACCCGCAGATGGTGGCAGGCTTGGGAAATTCGCTGCGGGTCGCCCTGAGCACGACTTTGCTGGCGCTGTGCATTTCGCTGCCGCTGGCGATTCTCGCCGTGCGGTTCGACTTTCCCGGCCGCGGGATC
>JBBRUM010000316.1:0-4802 GCA_038247815.1 Tepidisphaerales bacterium
CAACGTTGCTGTTTCCGCAGCCGCGGTAAATCCAGTGCGTGTCCAGGCACCATCCCATCGGCTTGTCCATCGTCGCCACCATCATGTGGTGAAACTCGCGCGCACCCTGCCGCATCTCGGGATCGTGCGTGTGGTACGCCAAGGCAATCCCCTTGATCTTCAGCGTATCGTGAAGCCAGCGCATCGCCCCGGCTTGCCGGCGGAGCAGGGCGTCGTCCTTGTCTTCCGGGCCGCCCCAACGGATGGGCTCGGGGTTGACAGTTAGAACGCGGGAACTCGCCACTTTTCGCGCGACAACGGCAAGGGCCACAGCGGCCTCCCCTCGCTCGCGCCAGTCTTCGTCGTGCAGGCGGACGTTGGCGTACATACTGCCCACGGTCAGTCCGGCCGCCTTCGCGGCCTCCGCAAACCGCCCGATCCCCTCCTCGCTGTCCAACGACCCCTCCACCGCCGTCAACCCGGCACCGGCGATCCAGCCCATGGCTTCGCCGAGGTTTGCATCCAACGTCGTCCCTCGCCCGGAGTACCACTGAATCAGCGGATACACCTGCGTACCCAGAACCATCGCCACGGGTTTCTCTTTCGCCATTCCCACAACCTGCACGTTCCCCCCCCGACATGCAACCCCCCCACTGGCCCGACGAGCCGCCAGCCCCGAATCACCCCTCTCCGCCCACAAGATGTCGAATCACCTCTCCCACCCGCGCCGCCCAAGCGGCTTCGTTGTGCTGACCGCCCTCCACGATCTCGCAGCGAAGGTCTTCGCCAACAGAAAGCCCCGCCCGCACCAACGCCTCGCCCATCCGCCGCGTTCGCAGTACATGCCCACCCTCGTCTCCCCAGCCGGATTCCTCCGTCCCCATGTCCAGCCACACCCGCTTGCCCGCCGCCCACCGCCCGTCGCGCTCGGCCTGCCGCAGCAGTCCCTCCCCGTCCCACCACAAGCTCGGACTCAGCGCCCCGCACCCGCCGAACACCTCGGGATACTCCCGCAGGAGAAACAAACTCACGAGGCCCCCCAGCGAGCTCCCGGCAACGAATGTGTCAGACGGGCTGGTAAGCGTGCGGTAATACGTATCGATAAACGGCTTGAGCTCCGAGGTGATGAACTTGCCGTATAGCCCCGCCCGCCCGCCGACGCCACCGGCTGGGGTCGGCGTGTACTCCCCGAACCGGTCCGACGTATTCTCGATCCCGACGACCACGCACGCTCGCATCGCCCCGGCTGACACCAGCCCCCACACCGCTTCATCCACCCCCCACTCCACGCCGAATGTGGCTTTGGCGGTATCGAACAGGTTCTGCCCGTCTTGCATGTATACCACCGGATACCGCTTAGATTCGTCTCGCGTGTACCCCGGCGGCAGCCACACCCACACCGTCCGCACGTTCCCAAGCGCCGAAGAATAAAACCGCTCGTGCGTCTGCAACTCCCCCACCAACGTGTTCGGAACCACAAACGTCTGCCCCCAGCCAAGCACGTCCGCACGCACCACCGCCCCACCGTGCGCCACCGCCGCCCGGTTCGCAACGTCTCGCCCCTGCGAATCCTTTTCCACCTTGTCCCACCTACCCAACGTCACCTTGAACTCAAACTCGACCCCTTCATCCAACGAAACCTTGCCCCGCCAAGTCCCATCCCGCTGCTTACGAAGTCGAACGCCATCAGACTTCCACAAACCGAGCTCACGCCGGTCACCCGTCAAATACACCACACTCTCAGCCGATGTCCATGCCGGCACGGTGACCACAATCTCCATGCCAGCCCACTATACCACCTCCCCACCCCCCCCAACCACCCTACAGTCGATCACGCCACCAACCACCAACCACTGACTACTCACTACCGACAACTAACTACCCACCCCCATGAACAACGAACAAGCCACCGCCCTCGCCACCCTCACCCTCTTCGCCGCCTTCGCCGACGGGTCACAGTCCGACCCCGAACGCGCCCGTGTCCGCGAGGTCGTCGAATCCCTCGGCAACGCCAACCTCTCCAACATCCTCAAGACCGTAGTCTTCAAGGAAACCACACCCGCCGCCCAAGCCGAACTGCTCACCACCGACGAACTCCGCACCGTCGCCTGGGAATCCGCCCTTTCCGTCTGTGAAGCCGACGGAGCCACCTCCCCCGCCGAACGCGCCTTCCTCGACGAGCTCGCCATCGCCCTCAAACGCCCCCTCTCCAGCTCCGCCACCGACATCCAACTCGCCGACGCCCTCCATCACGAACCCACGTCCGCCCCCGTTCTCCTTCCCACCTTGGCTGCACCGCAAATCCCCGCTACCGACCCTCGACTGGCTGAGGTCGATGCAACCGTACTCCGCTACGCCATCCTCACCGCAGCCGTCGAGCTCCTTCCCCAAAACCTCGCCACTCTCGCCATCATCCCCCTGCAAACCAAAATGGTGCACGGTATTGGCAAGACCTTCGGACACTCGCTGTCCGCGTCGTCCATCAAGGAGTTCGTCGCCACCATCGGCGTGGGCATGACCGGGCAGGTCATTGAGCAGCACGCACGCAAACTTCTCGGCTCGCTGGCGGGCAAGTTCCTCGGCGGCTTGGGCCGCACGGCCGTCAACTGGTCCACCGGCCCGGCCCTGACCTTCGCCACCACCTACGCCATCGGCAAAGTCGCCCACCAGTACTACGCCGGCGGCCGCTCCCTCGCCGCGATCAACCTCAAAGCGCTTTACAGCCAAAACCTGGAACAAGCCAAGTCGCTCTACACTCAATACGAGCCCCAAATTCGCCAAACCGCCTCCACCACCAACCCCGCCACCCTGCTCCAGTCCCTTCGTTCTTAGTACCCAGTTGATACCCACCATGTCCCTCCCCCTCCGCCCATGGCGGTAGAACAAAAATTAAACAAAATAGAGCCTGTCACATCTCCGATCTGACATCCCCCATCTGACATCCGACATCCTCCCTTGCCCCACCCCCCCAACCTCCTACAATCCTTTTCACCCGTGTTCGGACGTTCCGTGCACGGTTTCATTCAGGTGTGTCGTTCTGGCCCCGCGTGGTGGCTTGAACACATCAGGCGATTCGCCCTTCGCGGTCGCCGCATCAAAACGGTCCACGCCAAAGGTTCCTCTTTCAATGGTCGATTACAACCTCCTCAACTCCCTCGGCGATATCGATGACGAAGTAGATATTGCCGTGCGGGCCGCACTCGGCGACGCAGCCGACAACCTCTCCCTCCTCGTGCAAGGCGACGAATCCCAGGACTTCACACCGGGCGCCATCATCAAGGGCAAAGTCCAAGGCCGCTCCGGCGACGACTTCATTGTCGAGCTCGGCCTCAAGTCCGAGGGAATGCTCGAAAGATCCGAGTTCGATGATCCAGACTCCGTCAAGCCCGGCGACGAAGTCTCCGTTCTCCTCGAGGACGTCGAAAGCGAAACCGGAACCGTCAAAATCTCCAAGCGCAAAGCTGATCGCATCATCAATTGGGAAGCGATCATGAAGTCCAAGAAGGAGAACGACCCCGTCTCCGGAAAGGTCACCAAGAAGATCAAGGGCGGCCTGCTCGTGGACATCGGCGTGCCCGTGTTCCTTCCGGCTTCGCAGGTGGACATCCGCCGCCCGGGCGAAATCTCCGACTGGATCGGCCGCTCGATCGACGCCGTCATCCTCAAGATCGACGAAGAGCGTCGCAACATCGTCATCTCCCGCCGCAAGCTCATCGAACAGCAGCGCGAGGAGCTCAAGAAGAAGACGCTCGACGCGCTCAGCATCGGTGAAGTCCGCAAGGGCACCGTCAAGAACATCGCCGATTTCGGCGCGTTCATCGACCTCGGCGGCATCGACGGACTCCTGCACATCACCGACATGTCCTGGGGCCGCATCAACCACCCCTCCGACATCCTCAAGATCGACCAGGAACTCGAGGTCAAAGTCCTCTCGATCGACAAGGAAAAGGAAAAGATCGCCCTTGGCCTCAAGCAAAAGGATGCCAGCCCCTGGGAGAACATCGAGAGCAAGTACCCCGTCGGCTCGGTCCACGAAGCCGAGGTCGTCAACATCATGTCCTACGGCGCCTTCTGCAAACTCGAAGAAGGAGTCGAAGGCCTGGTCCACATCTCTGAAATGTCGTGGACAAAACGGATCAATCACCCCTCAGAAGTAGTTACAGCCAACCAGAAGGTCCAGGTCAAGGTCCTCGAGATCAACAAGGACAAGCAGGAAATCTCCCTCGGCATGAAGCAGGTCGAGGAGAACCCCTGGGAACGCGTCGCCGAGAAGTATCCCCCCGGCTCCGTCGTCGAAGGCGTCGTCCGCAACATCGCCAACTACGGCGCCTTCGTCGAAATCGAAGAAGGCATCGACGGCCTCCTCCACGTCTCCGACCTGTCTTGGACGAAAAAGATTGGCCACCCTTCCGAGATCCTCAAGAAGGGAGAGAACGTCCGCGCGGTCGTTCTCTCCGTCGATCAGGAGAAGCAGCGGATTGCCCTGGGTCTCAAGCAGATGCAGGAAGATCCGTGGGTGAACGTCATCCCGCAGAACTACCGCCCGGGCATGGTCGTCAAGGGCCACGTCACCAAGATCGCCAACTTCGGCGTCTTCGTGGAACTCGAGCCGGGCCTCGAAGGGTTGCTGCACATCTCGGAAATCTCCGACCAGAAGGTCGAGAAGCCCGAGGACAGCCTCAAGGTGGGCCAGGAACTCGACGTCAAGATCCTCCGCGTCGACTCCGACGAGCGGAAGATCGGGCTTTCCCTCAAGCGTGCCCAGTGGGCACAGGACGAGGAGAAGCGCGAAGAGCAGCGTACCGAGCGGACCAAGGCCAAGG
>JBBRUM010000317.1:0-4793 GCA_038247815.1 Tepidisphaerales bacterium
TCGACGGGTGGGGCCTGATCAACCCCGGCGACCCGGACCGCGCCGCAGCCATGGCCCGCGCGGCTGGCAGCGTGTCGCACGACCGCGAAGCCGTTTACGGCGCACAGATCGTGGCCTCGCTGGTCGCCCAGGCCTTCGTCGAAACCGACCTGTCCCTAATGCTCGACACCGCGCTGCGGCACATCCCCTCCGACTCGCTGATCGCCAAACTCATCCACGACCTGCGCGCCTGCCGCGTTAAGCACGCCGATTGGCACAAGGGGCTGGAGCTGATCCACGAGAAGTGGTCTTACCGGCAGTTCGGCGGCGGGTGCCACATGGTTCCCAACCACGCGGTGGTGCAGCTCGGGCTGCTCTGGGGCGACGACGACTTCAGGCAAGCGCTGATGATCGCCAACACCGCCGGGTACGACACGGACTGCAACTCGGGGAACGTCGGCTGTATTTTGGGCGTGAAACTGGGGCTTTCGGCGATCAACAAGTTTTACGACTACCGCGGCCCCGTAGCCGACCGGATCCTGCTCCCCACCGCCGACTCCGGCGCATGCGTCACCGACGCCGTCCGCGAGTCGATCCGCCTGGCGCGGGTGGGCGCGACGCTCAGGGGCAAAAGGTTCACCGAACCCAAGGACGGGGCGCGGTGGAACTTCGCGCTGCCCGGCAGCGTGCAGGGGTTTGCAGGCATCGACGGCGGCGACACCGCTTGCACGCTCTCCAACCCGAACGGGGAGGGCCTCGCGATCGCGTTCACCGCGACATCCGCCCCGATCCGCGTTGCCACTCCGGTGTTTTTCTCGAAGGAGGAAACGACGCGCGACGGCTACGGCCTGCATGGCTCGCCCTCGGCGTATCCGGGCCAGCGCGTGACGGCAACAGTGCATGTCGGGGCGGAGTCGGCGGCGGTGTCGGTGCGACTCTTCGCCCGACGATACACCGAAGGCGACCAGCTTGTCATCGAATCCGGACCGGCGATGACACTGGCCTCCGGCGGAAGCGCCGAGCTGTCCTTCACCCTCCCCGACACCGGCGGATATCCGTATTACGACATCGGCGTCGAGATCGGCCCCGGCCCGCGGAGCGGGAAGGTCCTCCTAGATCGCATCCACGTTTCCGGCGCTCCCCGTGTCACCTTCAAGATGCCCGACAAGGTTCGCGAACATTGGACGCAGGACACGAAGCTGTGGTTCAAGCAGTGGACCGAAGCCGCCGACTCCCTCGGCTGGGGCGACGCCAAAGCCTCGCAACTCGCCCAACTCTCGCAGGACGCCGGCACGGGGCTTGCCCTCACCGGCTCGCGGGATTGGACCGACTACCGCGTGTCGACCAGCGTGAGCTCCAATCTCGCCGACCGAGTGCTGCTGTGCGCCCGCGTCGGCGGACTCAAGCGGTACTACGCTGCGGTGCTCGCCGGGCCGTCCAACCGCCGCACACTACAGATCGTCAAAATGCGCGACGTTGAAACCGTCCTAGCCGAGATTGCCTGCCCGTGGGAGCTTTACACCCCCATCGACATTTCCCTCGAAGTCTCGGGCGACCGGATCGTCGCCACCGCGCTCGGCGTCAAACTGGAGGTACGCGACGCCGATCGTCCCCTTCAGTCCGGCGGGATCGCGGTGGGGGTGTCGGCGGGTCGGATCAATGTCTTTCACGTCAGCGTCGCCCCGATCGAGTAAGCCCCGTCTCCCCACCCGCTGCCACCTCGGAGAATGCACTTGGCAAACCACCTGAAACTCGCCGTTGGCTTCGGCCCCTCCATGGTTCTCCAGCGGAATACGCCGCTGCAGGTGCGCGGTAAGGCTCCAGCCGGGGCGACGGTCGTCGTCTCCATCTCTAGCTCTGTCAGCCGGACCATCGCTTCCGACACCGGCGATTTCGTCGCCGCGCTTCCGCCGCTCCCCCCCGGCGGTCCCCACACGCTCGACGTCACCGCCGGCGGGGCGCGAATCGTGCTCGATGATGTGCTCATCGGCGACGTCTGGCTGTGCTCGGGGCAGAGCAACATGGAATGGACCGTCCGAGATTCCGATCACCCCGCCCGCGAGCTTGCGGACATCGACCTCCCACTTGTTCGCCTGCTCAACGTTCCCCGCCGCGCCGAGCGGTCGCCTGTGTCCGACTTCGGCGGCGAATGGACGCGCGTGTCCCGCGCGTCGGTCGAGGCGTTTTCGGCTGTCGGTTTCTACTTCGCCCGCCAGCTCCACCGAGAAACGGGGGTTCCCATTGGAATCGTCTCCGCCTGCTGGGGCGGCACCGCAGCCGAGGCTTGGACCCCCATCGAAGGTCTGGGCTCGGCCGAGTCGCTCCTTCGCCTCGCCCGCGACGCCCAGCTCGACCCCGACATCTCGCCCATCGGCCCGCACGTCGACCGGGGCAACGTCGGCGAAGCGGGCGGCTGGGCCGAAACAGCCGCGCCGGGTGACTGGTCGCCCATGACACTGCCGACGACCTGGCAGCGCGCCGGCCTGGCCCAAAATGGCGCGGTCTGGTTCCGCCGCACCCTTGACCTCGCCCCCGGGCAAGCCGGCGGCGCGGCCACCCTCGGCTTGGGCGTCGCCGACGACTTCGACGACACCTACGTCAACGGCGTCCGCGTCGGCGGAATGGGGACAGACTCGGTGAACCCGTGGTCCACGCCGCGCGTCTACGACATTCCCCCCGACCTCCTGCGCCCCGGCGCGAACACCATCGCCGTCCGCGTCTTCGACCAGTGGGGCGAGGGCGGCCTCAGCGGCCCAGCCGAGGCGATGTACCTCGCCACCGCCGCCGGCCAACGCTTTCCCCTCGCCGGACCCTGGTCGTACCGCGTCGAACGCGAGCTGCCCCTGCGCGACCCCAACGGCATGGGCGTCCTCCCCGCGACGCTGTACAACGGCATGATCCACCCCCTCACGGCCCTGCCCATCGCCGGAGCACTCTGGTACCAAGGCGAAGCCAACGTCGGCCGGGCCGAGGAGTACCGCGCCCTACTCCCCGCCCTTATCCGCTCGTGGCGAAACGCATGGTCCACCGAGTTCCCGTTCTACATCGTCCAGCTCGCCGGGTTCGGCGATTCTCCCGCCCACCCAACGACCAGCCCCTGGGCCGATCTCCGCCTCGCCCAACACCACGCCGCCCTCACCACACCCCACACCCACCTCGTCACCGCCGTCGACCTCGGCGACCCGGCCGACATTCACCCCCGCAACAAGCAAGCCGTCGCCTCCCGCCTCGTCGCCGCCGCGCTCGCCACCCACTACGGCGTCGACCGCCCCTGGCGCAGCCCGTCCGTCCGTCGCGTCTCATTCCACGCCCCGGGCACGGCCAAAGTCGAATTGCAAGACGCCCCCGGACTCGAGCTCCGCCCCGCCGCTCTCTCCGGCTTTGACCTGCGCAACGCCGACGGAGAGTGGTTTCCCGCCGCCGCCCGGCTGGTGGGCGAAGCGTCCCTCGAGGTGTCTGCCAACTTCCCTTCCGCCCCCACCGCAGTCCGATACGCTTGGCAGGATTGCCCCCCGAGCACGGTTTACAATTCAGCCAGTCTCCCCCTGCTGGCATTCATCTTCTCTGTGGTGTGAGGTGGAACAAATGCGACAAAGCAGGGCATTTCTGTTTCTGGCGATCGCGATCGCCGCGACGGGGTTCGGCTGCGCCAGCCGAGGTCAGTCGACCGCGCCCACCATCCAGATCTCGACTCCCCACGCCCGCGCCACCGTTCTCCGCCCCGACGCCACAAGCGGCCTCCACCGCGGCTCGCGGTTCGACGCCTCCGGGATCGTCACTGAACTGTCCACGCCAACCGCCGAGTTCTTCGGCCCCTGGCGCGACGCCGCCCCACCCCACTCCCCCCACTCCCCCGCCGACCCAGAGTCCGTCCAAGGCCTCGCCGAGGAATTCGACATCGACGGCCCAGCGGGTTTCGCCGCCACGCCACCCGGCGGCGCGTTCATCAAGATTGGCGTCGGCAAGCTCATCCGCCCCGACGACAAACCCTACTTCTTCAACCGCCCCTACGCCCCCGCCGAGATTCCCCCCTGGCGCGTCCACCTGCGCCCCTCAGCCGTTGCCTTTCGCCAGTCCCTCGCCGACCCCGCCCGCGGCTATGTGTACGACAAAACAGTCGAGCTCCTCCCCGACCGCCCCGCCCTCCGCATCCGCCGCACGCTTCGAAACGCCGGAAGCCTCCCCCTCGAAACCGTCCACTACGGCCACAACTTTCTCACCACCAATCGCCAGCCGCCAAGCCCGGGTTGGGTCCTCTCCTTCGGCTCGCCTCCGCAACTCGCCACGCCGGATGGATTACGCGACGCCGCCCAGTTCCGCGACGGGACACTCTCCATGCTTCGCGGCCTCGCCGCCGGCGAAACCGTGTTTCTGAAGTTCATCCCCAGCCCGACGAACCCGCTCACCCAAATCGTCCGGCTCGCCTTCGCCGACGCCTCGGCCATCGAGATCACCCACGACCACCCCCCCGCCTTCATCCACGTCTACATCAACGCGCGCGTGTTCTGCCCCGAGCTTTTCACCCGCATCAAGCTCCAGCCCGGCGAGTCCTTCTCCTGGCAAACGCTCTACACCTTGATCCCCCCCGCCTCAACCACCCCCCGACCTCAAACGCCCAACCGGTGAACCGGCGAATAGCCAAACGCCGCCCGTGCCCGGTCAATGGCGACCAGTGCCCCCCGGCCCGCAATCTCCCACTGCCCCGTCCGCACACGGCCCGGCCGAAACCGCCGCCAGCGCTCCATCGTCGGTTCCCTCTGCCTCGTATCCGCAGCGCCCACCAGGTCCACATCGCACTCGGGCAACGTCAGGCA
>JBBRUM010000318.1:0-4782 GCA_038247815.1 Tepidisphaerales bacterium
CCCACCCCCACCCCCACCCCCACCCCCCGTCTTCTTTAACACCAAACCGTCATCCGCCAACTCGTCGCCCACCTCCCTCCCTCTTCCCGTCCCGCCCCTTCCGGCCCCGAGTCCTTCACTGTCGCCGGAACTCCGCTCGATCGCGCCACCGACCCGCGCGGCAGCGTCTTCTTCCGCACGAACACCCAACCCGATTCCCTCGGCCCAGACACACTCTCCAGCGGCCATGCCTTCCAGCCCAACCGCCAAGGTACCCCCTTCGGCCGCGCCCAATACCGCCTCTCTCCGATCTCCACCGACTAATACTGGTTCACCGCCAGCAACGACTTCTAACCGCGCCCCCACGCTCCGACACAACGCCGTCACTACTCCACTTTTCCCTTCCCAATCCATCAAACACCGGCGATAATACAGCGTCCTCAACAACACACATGCCCACCTCAAACTCGGAATCATACACACACACCTACTCTCCCAACCCCACCCCCCGCAACTTACTTTTAAATGTCCCACAATGGGGCGCAATGTCCCACATCTCAAAACGCTGCCCCCGTACAACCCCCCGTCCAAGTCTGCGGCAGTCGACCGGTTCCATCCTTTTAAACCTCACCCGATCGCTCTGACACACTTTTGTCAGTGCCTTGGGTTATCATCGATCACATGGCCGCAGACTACTCACGCATCCATCGACTCCTCAAAATCGTCACGCTCATCCAGTCCGGCGGGCAGTGGAACGCCAAACGTCTGGCCGAAGCGACCGGCACCGGCGAGCGGTCGATCTACCGCGACCTCTCGGTGCTCGCGGCTGCGGGCGTGCCGTGTCACTTCGACGAGCAATCCAAAAGCTACAGCGTGGCCCGGGACTTCTTCCTCCCCCCCGTGCAACTCAAAGCCGACGAAGCGCTCGCCCTCATCGCCATCGCCGAACAAGTCGGCGGCGCCGAGCAAGTTCCCCATCTCAAACCCGCGGTGACGGCCGCCCAGAAATTGCGCAGTCAGCTCTCGCCCGAGGTTCGCAAACAACTCGAAAAGGTCGACGGAAAAGTCTCGATCAAGTTGGCGGCTGCGGGCGTTCCAGAGAGCACCGAGTCCGCCTTTGCAACGGTCCACTCAGCCATCGACGCCCGGCAGACCCTCGACGTCGCCTACGACTCGGCGTCGTCCGCCCGCGCGAAGAAACCCACCGACGGCAGGTTCAAGATCGACCCCTACGCCCTGATGTTCAACCAACGCGCCTGGTACCTCTTGGGACTCTCGCATAAGCACAAAGAGGTCCGCAGCTTCAAGCTCTCGCGCTTCACACGGCTCCTGCGAACCGGCGACCAGTTCGCGGTGCCCAAGGGCTGGAACCTGGACAAGCACCTTGGCAACGCGTGGCGTATGATCCGGGGCAAACCGTCGGTCGAGGTCGAACTCGAGTTTCAGCCGGAATTTGCCGACACCATCGAAGAAACGAGGTGGCACAAAACGCAGGAAACGACATACGCCGACGACGGTACACTGCGTTTCACCTGCACGGTGGACGGGCTGGACGAAATCGTCTGGTGGGTGCTGTCGATGGGGCCGGGGTGCCGCGTGATCCGCCCGCCGGCGCTGGCCGACCGCGTGCGTGACCTGGCGGGGGCGGTGGTGGAGTTGTACGGCGGGACCGGTGGGGGGATTCCGGCGGGTGCGAAGGTCGCGAAGGCGGGCAAGGCGGAGGACTAACCCATGTCGGCCACGGACTGCCAAAGTCAGGGCGATTCGATCCGAGCCAAGCTCGCGGTGGCGGTGCTGCGCACCGTTCGCGTCGCGCGCGTCGCCCAGCTCAACGGCAGGGCAATGGGCCAGCGCACGCTGACACGCCTCTACCTGCGGAACCGCAGCGACCTCGACCCCGCGGTTACGCCTTCGGTGGAGGACCCCGGGGCGCAATTTCTGCTGAAATACGTCGCGTCACAGCACGGCGGGTCGTCCGCCCGCTGAGACAGCTCCGTTGGCTTTGCATCGGGACCACCGGGCGGACTACCCTGTGCCGATGCCCCAGACGGGTCAGGAGAAGGTTGTGGTCGTGCAGGACGGAACTCGGCTGCACTACGCCGTGCCGGTGGGGTTGCAGCGGCGGGGGGCGCTCGAGCGGGTGTACACGGATTGGTACGCGAAGGGTGGGGTTTTCGAGCGAGTTGCATCCGCAGTCGCGGGAAGGATCCGGCGGGGGTCCGGGCGGCGACTGCTCGAGCGCCACAGCGCGGAACTCGACGCCCGCCGGGTGTATCGCTCGGCTGGGCTGGTGGTGAAGCAGGCGCGGGCGAGGAAGCGGTTTACTTCGCCCGAGGCGCACTGGGCGTGGTGCTCGGAGACGTTGGGCGAGTGGATCCTGTCGCGGGGGTTTGGCGGGGGAACAGCGGTGCACGGGTTTGTCCGAAACATCTCGCCGGGGCTGTGCAACACGGCGCGATCGCGTGGACTTTCCGTGGTGGTCGACCAGATGATCGCGCCGATGCACGAGGAGCACCGCCAGTGGGAGATCCAGCGGGAGCGCTTCCCAGAGTGGGCGACAACCCCGCCGGGTTTTGCGGCAAGCGGCGGAGCGGCGTCGGGCACGCCGGCGGGGCACGCGGCGGGGCACGCGGCGGGGCACGCAGCGGGGGGCGTACCGGAGGCAGTCCAGCGGATCGAGGAGGCGACCTGGTCGGCGGCACACCATGTCACTTGCGCCTCGGAATACGTCCGCCGAGGGCTGGTCGAAGCCGGCGTGGGTGCTGAAAAGGTGACGGTGCTGCCGTATCCGCTGGACGCCAGTCGGTTCTCTACTGCCGGTGGCGTGCGCGCCGCAGGTCCGAGGGCGGTCACGGCGGGTTTTATCGGGGCGGTTGGATTGCGAAAGGGCGTGCCGTACCTGCTGCAGGTTGCAGCCAGGCTGCCCGGCGTGCAGTTCGAGTTGGTCGGGCCAATGACGGTACCGCCGGGCGTGCTCGGTGCCAGCCCGAATGTGTCGGTGGTGGGGACCTTGCCGAGGTCAGCGATCGCCGAGCGGATGTCGGGGTGGGACATGTTTGTGTTTCCGTCGACGTGCGAGGGGTCGGCTGTGGCGGTGATGGAAGCGATGGCCAGCGGTTTGCCGGTGGTGACCTCGCCGAACAGCGGTGCCCCGATCCGCGACGGAGTGGAGGGATTCGTGCGTGCTTACGACGACGTCGAGGGGCTTGCCGGGGCGGTCGAGCGTCTTGCCGGAGACCGGGCCTTGAGACGCGACATGGGGCAGGCGGGGCGGGAAGCGGTCGCGCGTCAGACGATCGACGCGTACGCCGACGGGCTGTTGCGAATTTTCAGGGAGATCCGGAAGAGGTAGCGGGGCGTTCAGTCGATCGGGGCCAGTCCGGCGTGGAACAGTTTCATGATGTTGGCGCGGTCGGGGATGGGGCGTGCAGCCAACGCTTGGCGGAGGGGCGCGGGGTCGTAAGCCGCGACGTAGCGCTCGATGATGTGGGAACCCGGTGAGAGCGTGAGCAGCAGGAACGGGGCCTCGCCCCTGCCGCCGAGTCCGGCCGGGCCGGGCGAGAGGTGGCGGGAGAGTCCGACGACGTCGGTGGGCCTGTGCGTGTGTCCGTGGAAGACGAGGTTTGCGCCGCCTGCGACGGGCGGGGGAAACGCAGCATCAAATGCGGCACCTGTCGATACTGGGGGCGGGGGGAGGAAGGGGTTCGTGTCGACGGTGGCGGTATGAGTCGGGCGTGCGGGCAGGGCGTAGTGCATGAACCGGCAGTGCACGTCGCCCACGGAGAGGTCCACCCGCCACGGCCAGCCGGCGACGAAGGCGCGGTGCGCAACGCCGAGTTGGGCGTGGGTCCAGTGGTAGTGGTCGGCTTCGGCGGGGGGGAGCCCGGGCGGGACACCGTGGACGAGCGGCGCGTCGTGGTTGCCGACGACGCAAACGACGCGGTGCTCGACCAGGAGGTCAAGCGTCTCAACCGGGGACGGGCCGAGGTCGATCGCGTCGCCGGTGTGAACGAGCAGGTCGGCGCCGAGGTGTTTGGTGTCGGCGAGAATGGCGCGGAGAGCGTGGACGTTGGCGTGGAGGTCGGTGAGGACTGCGATGCGCATGGTGGGGGGTATGGGGGCGGGGTGTTATTCGGCGACGGCAGCTTGGTAGCGGGCGGCGACGAAGGCGGTGTCGGGGGTATCGGGGTTGTCGAATCGGGCGAGTAGTTTTCCGTCGCGGAGTACGGCGACCTCGCGGGCGTAGGCTGCGACGGAGGGTTCGTGGGTGACCATGGCGATGGTTTTTCCGCCGGAGATGGCGAGGTCGCGGAGCAGTTCGCAGACGCCGCGGGAGTTGGCCGAGTCGAGGTTTCCGGTGGGTTCGTCGGCGAGGATGACGTCGGGGCCTGTGACCAGTGCCCGGGCGATGGCGACGCGCTGCTGTTCGCCGCCGGAGAGGGCGTCGGGGCGGTGGTGCAGGCGGCTGGTGAGCTTGAGGTATTCGAGGAGTTCCCTGGCTTTGACTCTGGCGGCGGGGCCGTCGCGGCCGTCGAGCATGAGGGGCAGGAGTACGTTTTCCTCCGCCGAGAGGGTGGGAATGAGATTGAACGACTGGAACACCAGACCGATGCTGCGGCGGCGAAAGAGGGTGAGGGCCTTGTCGGGAAGGGTGGTGAGGTCCGTGCCGGAGACGACTACTTCGCCGGAGTCGGCTTGGGCGAGTCCTGCCATGAGGTGGAGGAGCGTGCTCTTGCCCGACCCGCTGGCGCCCATGACGGCGACGAAGGTTCCCCGGCGTACAGCCAGAGAGACGCCGTCGAG
>JBBRUM010000319.1:0-4777 GCA_038247815.1 Tepidisphaerales bacterium
AACCTTGGAGTGCATCGAATGTTATAGTATTGCAACATGTCGGCAATGCCATCGACAACTCTGCCGATTGACGGACCCGTGTGGGGAGTGGGGGAACTGTTTCCGAATCAGGGGTGGTGGAGCGAGTTGCAGTATCTCGAACTGACGCGGAACGCCCGCCGCCAAGTCGAGGTCACCGACGGGTGCATGGAGATGCTGGCATTGCCGGCGAAGAAACATCAGAAGTTGGCGTGGTGGCTTGCTCGTCAGGTCGAAGCGGCGGTGGGCGGTCGCGGCGAGTTTGTGACCGCTCCTTACAAGCTGCGTGTTCGGGCGGGGAAGTACCGCGAGCCGGACCTCCTGACAATCCTGCCCGACAGCGTTCACGAAGCCTTGGACGATTACGCCACCGGGGCGGACCTTGTGTTCGAGGTCGTTTCTCCCGACGACCCGTCGCGCGACGATGGCGAGAAGCCAACCGCGTACGCCGAAGCGGGTGTCGGCGAATATTGGATCGTCGACCCCGAGCGGCGGGTGGTGACCGTGCTGAGGCTCGCAGGCAGCACGTGCGCGCAACCGGAACAGTGTGCCGCAGGCGAGACCGCGGTATCGGCGAGTCTACCGCGCCTGTCGATCGACGTCAGCGCGTGTTTCGAGTCGGCGGAATAATGGCCTAATCCGGAAGTTTTCCCGCGTGAATCAAATCGGTGAGGCGGAGGTATCAGGCGATGTCGCGTTACATTCCGTTGAACTGCGGGCCGCAGAAGTTGCTCGGGGAGATGGCGGACCAGCGGCAGGATTTTGGCGAGACGGTTTCAGGGAGGAACCCTGAGGTATGTGGGCGGAGTGCATGGGCGTTCTCGGGGCGCAATAAGTGGTATACTGCGGTTATGGGAATTGCTCGGATTCAAGTTCCGCAGTCCTCGTCAGGACAGCAACCGACTTGGATGGTTGCCCACTATTTCCCCGAACAGGGGCAGTGGACGGACAGCGTGTACCTTGATTTCGCAAAGGACAAACGCGGGCTGGAGCTGGTGGAAGGTCGGCTGGAGGAACTGCCCGTGCCAACGGAGAAGCATCAGGACATCATCTTATTTCTCATCGATTTGCTTCGCGCGTTTGTCAACCCCCGGAAATTGGGAAAGGCACAGATCGCAGGGCTGCGTGTCCGACTGGGGCCGCGGGAGTTTCGCGAGCCGGATGTGGTCTTTATCCTTGAGGAGAACCGAGCTCGCCGGAGCAACGCGTTCTGGATCGGGGCGGATCTGGTGATGGAGGTGGTCTCAGACGACGACCGTAGTCGCGACTACGTGGAGAAGCGCGCGGCCTACGCGGTGGCCGGTGTATCCGAATATTGGATCGTAGATTCCAAAGAGCAGGCGATCGTGGTGCTCGGGTTGGTTGAAGGGGCGTACGTGGAGGCAGGGCGGTACGGCGCGGGGGAGGTGGCCAAGTCCGTGACGCTGCCGGGGTTTGAGGTTCCGGTAACGCCCTGCCTGTCGGCTGGGGACGAGTGAACGCAAAGACGCGGTGGTGTCCACCGGGAGTTTTCCCGCGTGGATCAAATCGGTGAGGCGGAGGTATCAGGCGATGTCGCGTTACATTCCGTTGAACTGCGGGCCGCAGAAGTTGCTCGGGGAGATGGCGGACCAGCGGCAGGTCGCGGAGGCGGTTTCGGTTCCGAGCGGGTAAAGCTCCTTCACCCGGCCCCAGTTGAGCAGGGGCCATTTTTTTCATTGTCGATGGCGCCCCAGCACTTGGTGGTGACGAGAGGCTTGCCGTGCCGGCGGGAGACTTCGGAATAGGTTCGGATTTCGGTGGTGACGAGGTTTTGCCAGTAACCGGGGCGGGCGGCGTAGGTTTTATCGGCCTAGGCTTGGCGTGCGTAAGAGCCGCGTGGATCCGCCAGGGGAAACTTATGGCCGACCTCTCGGTAGCACTTGCCGCCGTTGCAATCGGCTATCCAGATGTGCGGCTCGAAAAGGTCAAGGAAGGCAAGGTCTGCGTTGGCGGCGTGCGCGGAGTTGGGGTTGAAGGGGTAGGTGGGGGGGATCCTGCGGAAAGCGGCGCGGACGAGGCGGACTGACTCGGTCAGCCACTGCATCGAGGGCGCTGTGTGCCAACCGCTTCAGATAAGCTCGGGCGGCTGGTTGACGAAGAATGGGGCGCACGAGATCCCCGGCCACTCGTTGCAGAGATCTACGAACAGCAGCATGTGCAGCAGGCCCTCGGCCCGGATGATCTCGAAAGTCACGTTCCAGATCCGCGCCATGTCTTCGGGGGTTCGGATGAGGCGGCGCAGGTCGCCGGAGTCCTTGCAGAACCAGCTCGACGGGGCGACCTTGAACTTGCGGGCGGCGCAGACGCGGAGGAACTCAATGAGGTTCTTGCGAACGCTGACGTACACCGGCGCGGAGGCTCACCACTCCTGAACCGTCCAGAGCACCTCCAGCCGCCAGGCCTTGGCGGGGTCGACGGCGAGAAGGTGCGGAAAGGCGTCGATCCGGATCACGTCGTCGCCGCGCTCAACCAGCCCGCCGAGGGCAACGCCGATGTGTTGGTAGTCAGCGCTCTGCCAGCGCCGATCCAACTGCGGGAAATCCTACGTCGTGATCGCCAGCGGGTACGCTTGCTTCATCCGAGTAGTGTGAACGACGGGCACCGCACGTCAAGAAAATCAAGACAATTCATCGGTGGGCGACACAAAACGGTCAATCCCGGTCATGCAGGCGCTTTACAGGACTGGTCGGTGTTGACCTCGTCGGCTGCGGTGGGGGCGGGCCAAACGCCGGGGGCGTCGCCGGTGTAGAACCGGTCGAGAACGGCTTGCCAGTCACGGAGGGAGTGGATGGCGATGAACGCGGCTTTGACGTCTGCGGCTCGGGGGTGGAACCGGGAGTATTTGATTCCCATTTTCCGCATTCTTCGGCCGGCGAGTTGTTCGCCGTGGATTTCCATCGCCAGGTCGAAGTGTTCGGCGAGGGCGGCGCGTTGTTCGCCGATGGAGGGCGGGTGGAGGGAGGCGGGGTCTTCGCCGGCGAGGAGTCGGGCTGCGTCGGCGAAGATCCAGGGGTTGCCGATTGCGCCGCGGGCGATCCATGCCACGTCGACTCCGGTCTCGCGGAGCATGCGGACGACGTCTTCGGCGGTGAAGAGGTCGCCGCTGCCGAAGATGACGCGGCCGGGGTTTTTGGCGCGGAACTCAGCCAAAAACGGCCAGCTCGCCCTGCCGAGGTACTTCTGCTCGACCGTGCGGGCGTGGACGCGGATGGCGGCGTAGCCATTGTCCCAGGCGGCTTGGGTGAGGGCGTCGAACATGTCGGCGGCTTCGGGGGAGTCGTCGAAGCTGCGACGCGTCGAGATGGTCATCGGCACGCGTTGGGGAACGGCGTCCCGGCAGGCGCGGAGGATATCGAGGGCGCGGGGCACGTCCCGGAGCATGTGGCCGCCGCGGGCCTTGTTTTTGATTTTTTTAACGGGACAGGCGTAATTAAGGTCGACCACGTCGAACCCGGCGTCGGCCATGATCTTGGCGGCGCGGGCCATGGTCTCCGGCTCGGAGCCCATGATCTGACCCGCGACGGGGTGATCCTCCGGGCCAATATCGACGGACTTCCGCAGCCCCTCGCCGCCGGAGCAGATGATCACGTCGAGCAGCGCTTCGGTGACGGCGTACGGGCAGCCGCGACGACGGGCGACGGTGCGCATGGCGCGGTCGGAGTACCCCGCCAACCCGGCTTGGCAAAACGGCTGGGCAAAGCTGATGGGGCCGATCGAGGGCACACGGACTCCGTTTAATGACAAATCACGGAGTCGCAGGAAAACACCCAGATGCACGGAGAACATCTTCGTATTACCCGGGCAGTTCTCCGCGTGTCTCCGCGCCGTTCAGCGTCTCCGTGGTGATCCGGAATTACAGCCGCGCCAGGTCTTCGACCTTGCGGACTTCGAGGATCGGCTGTTCGTGCCAGTACGAGATTTTGCCCTCGGGGTCGACAACCACCGTGCCGCGCTTAGAGCAGTTGAACGGTTCGAGGCCCATGAACATGTCGTAGGCTTTGGCGACGTTACGGGTGACGTCGGAGAGCAGGTCGTAGGGGATGTGGAACTGCTTCTTGAACGCCTCGTGGGCGAAGGGCGAGTCGCAGGACACGCCAAACACGACCGTGTTGCCGTCCTTTTTAATCCTGCCGACTTCGGGGCCGAAGGTGCAGTGTTCCGTTGTGCACACGGGCGAGAAGTCCATCGGGTACCAGAGAAGCACGACGCGCTTGCCGCGCAGGTCGGACAGCTTCACCTTCTGCTTGTCCTGGTTCATGAGTTCAAAGTCGGGGGCGACGTCGCCGGGCTTGAGGGGCATGGGGATTCTCCAAGGTGTTCGATTGGAACTGCTAAACGGTCGCATGATAGGCGTGGACGGTGGCAAATCGGGTCGG
The DNA here is from genome assembly GCA_038247815.1 of Tepidisphaerales bacterium. Classification (GTDB taxonomy): domain Bacteria; phylum Planctomycetota; class Phycisphaerae; order Tepidisphaerales; family Tepidisphaeraceae; genus JBBRUM01. The sequence continues at coordinate 4,416 of JBBRUM010000319.1, forward strand.
GAAAAAGGCGCCGGGCCCTGCGGCGGTACCGGGGTAGTAAACGGGGCGTATCATCGCCGGTGAAGTTCGGCAGAATCAAGCGACAACACGGCCGCGTCGGCGGGCTGGACAAGATCCTGGACCGGATCGTAAAGGGTTGCCCCCATGTGTCGCGGATCGTCCCCGGTCGGATCAAAGTTCGCCGCGGAAAAACGCCGCCAAGCTTCAAAATTCAGTACCCCACCGAAGCCGGACTCAAGTGCCTTTACACCGGGACCGGAACCGTGCAGGAAGTCTTCCTCATCTGCTCCGACGCGGTCGCGACGCGCAAGTGGCTTACCGAAGAGGGGTTGGTCGACGACGCGGCGGAAGGTAACGACTCG
>JBBRUM010000320.1:0-4762 GCA_038247815.1 Tepidisphaerales bacterium
AACACCGCCACCCCCACCGCCGTAAACAACATCGGCACTAAACGCTGCGTGAGCAGCGCAGCCGTCGCCGCAGGCACGATGAGCATCGCGACCACCAGAATACTGCCAACGGCTTGGAAGCTCGCGACCGTCGTCAGCGCCACCAGCGTCATCAGCAAGTAATGCATCACCCGCGCCGGAACCCCCAGCGCCGTGGCCAGCGCCGGGTCGAAGCTCGTGAGCTTCAGCTCTTTGAACAGCACGGCAATCACCACCACATTCACCGCCAGCACGCCCCCCAGCACCAGAAGCGCCTCCGGAACTTCCACCCCGAGCACCGTCCGAGTGTCCAGTGGAACAAACTCCAGCATCCCGTACAGCACACACCCAGGATCCAAATCGATCCTGTCCGAAAACCGCACCACCAGCACCAGTCCCAACGCGAACAGCGTCGTGAACACCACGCCCATCGACGCCCCCTCGTCGACCTTGCCCGACGACCGCACCACCTCGGTCAGATAGGCCGTCAGCAGCCCCACCACCATCGCCCCCACCAGCATCGGCAGCGGATCCCGCGAGCCAGACATCAGAAAGCCCACCACCAGCCCCGGCAAGACCGCGTGCGACACCGCATCGCCCATCATCGACAGCTTGCGAAGCAGCAGGAAACACCCCACCAGCGCGCACGCCACCGCGCACGTCGCAGCCGTCGCCACGATCCACCAGTCGGTCGAAACCCACTGCGTAAAGGGGTTCATGGCACCCTCCCCGTCGAGGTTCCGCCCGGCGCGGGCAGCGCGTGCGGGCTGGGGGGGATCGCGGGGGCCGGCTGTTCAGCCGCCAACAGTCGTTCGAGCTCCGCCATCATCGCCGGCGAAATCAGGTGCTCGATCGCGTCCGCGTCTCGGTCCACGTGCGATGGCGCGATGTCCGCGTACCGCACCAAAAACACCTCCCAAAGCCGGTGCTCCCGCACCACCCGCAACGCTTCCAGTCGCCCCTCGGCTGTCAGCCGCACCCGCCCCTCCCGCGCGATCTCCATCAGTCCCTCACCCGTCAGCTGCCCCTCCGCCGCCCGAAGCTCGCCCTGCCGCCACGCACGCGCCCGCGTCAAGTCGCGCCGCGCCACCCCGTCGGTCCCCGCGGTTTCGGTCAGCTCCGCCATCGCCCGCAGCAAGTGCCGCCGCGCCTCCCGCTGGCCCAGGAACCGCCGCTCCAAGAACCTCGGCACCACCCCCCGCGCCGTTCCAAACATCAGCGAGACGAAGAAACCGCCCGCCGCCACCAGCACAATCGTCGCCCCGCTCGGCATCTTCTCCACCAGCGCACTCACCACCGCCCCGGTAACGCACGCCATCGCGCCCATCACCGCCGACAACCCCACCATCACCCCCAGCCGGTTCGTCCAAAACCGCGCCGCCGCAGCCGGAATGATCAGCAGAGCAATCATCAAAATCAGCCCCACCGCCTGCAACCCGATCACCGTCACCGCCACCACCAACCCCAGCATCACCGCATCCAGCGCCGACACCGGATACCCGCGCGCCGCTGCGTAACCCGGGTCAAAGCTCAGCAGCGCCATCTCCTTGTAAAACACCAGCACCGCCACCGTCACCACCGCCGCCGCAGCCGAGATCAGCACCGCATCGCTCGACACCATCGAAGCTGTCTTGCCGTAGATGAACCCCTCCAGCCCGGCCGCGTTTCCTCCCGGCATCCGCTGGGCAACGCCGAGCAGCGCCACCCCCGCCCCGTAGAACACCGACAGCACAATCCCCATCGCCGCGTCTTCCTTCAGCCGGGTAAACCGCTCGAGCAGGTGCATCGTCGCCACCCCGAGCACCCCCGTCACCGTCGCCCCCAGCAGCAAAAACCCCTGCGACCGCTCCCCATGCCCCCACGCCACCGACACGATAAACGCCAGCGCCACCCCCGGCAGCGTCGCATGCGACAACGCATCGCCCATCAGTGCCCGCCGCCGCAGCAGCGCAAAGGCGCCCACCGCCCCCGCCGCCGCACCAAGCAGCCCCGTGCCCAAGAGCACCACCCGCGTGTTGTGGTCCTCAAGTCGAATCACCCGCATCACGTCCGCCGAGAATCCCCCCCCGGCCTGCGCCGCCCCCGCCGACGCGCACACCGCCAGCACCACCACCGCCGCAACGACAAGTCCGACCCTCAACGCCGCACCCCGCGATCGCCCCGGCCGAGTCGGTTGGCGGCTTCGTCGAGCAGCGTCAGCCGGCCGCCGTAGGTCTTGTGCAGGTTCTCCGGGGTGAACACCTCCGCCGTCGGACCGTGCGCCACCACCCGCATGTTCAGCATCACACAATGGTCGAAATACTCGCCCACCGTCTGCAGGTCATGGTGCACCACCAGCGCCGTCTTCCCCTCCGCCCGCAGCGCCCGCAGCAGCTCGACGATCGCCCGCTCCGTAGCCGCGTCCACCCCTGCAAACGGCTCGTCCATCAGGTACAAATCCGCGCCCTGCGCCAGCGCCCTCGCCAGGAACGTCCGCTGCTGCTGCCCGCCGGAGAGCATCGAAATCTGGCGCCGGGCGTAGTCCGCCATCCCCACCTGTTCCAGCGCCACCATCGCCGCGTCCCGGTCCCTCCGCCGCACCGGCATGCACCATCCGATCGACCCGTATCGCCCCATCGTCACCACATCCAGCACCGACACCGGAAAGTCCCAGTCCACGCTCTCGCGCTGAGGAACATACGCCACCCGCCGCCGCACCTTCCTGTACGGCTGGCCGAACACCCGCACCTCCCCGCTCACCCGGGGCACGAGATCCAGCGCGGCTTTGATCAGTGTCGACTTCCCCGCCCCGTTCGGCCCGATGAGCCCCACGAGCTTCCCCGCCGGAAGGTCGAGGTCCACGTCCCACAGCACCGGCTTGCGGCGGTAAGCCACTGTCATGTCGTGGATCGAAACCACCGCGTCGGGATTGTGTTCGTGGGGGAGATGCATGGGGGTCGTGTCGTTTTCCGGGGAGGGATCTGGCGCGGCGGTTAGCGCGCCGCCTTGAGCTTGCCGCGCATTCCGCCCTCCGGCACCTTACCACCCAGCGCAGCCGCCACCGTCGTCAAGTTGTGGTCCAGCATCCCGACGTACGTCCCCTCGTACGTCCCCGCCGTCCCCATCGCATCCGAGAACAGCTCCCCCCCGATCACGATCGTGTGCCCGCGCTGCTTCGCCCCCTCGATCAGCGCCTCAACGTTCTTCCTCGGCACGGAACTCTCCACAAACACCGCCCCGATCTTCCGCTCCACCAGAAAATCCACCAGCCGGTTGATGTCCTTCAGCCCGGCTTCCGACTCCGTCGAAATCCCCTGAATCCCCCGAACTTCCAGCCCGTACGCCCGCCCGAAATAGCCAAAAGCATCGTGGCTCGTGATCAGCACCCGCTTCTCAGCCGGGATCGTCGCGATCACCTTCTTCCCGTACTCGTGCAGCGCATCGAGCTCCTTCGTCAGTGCCGTCGCCCGCGCCGCATACGCCTCCGCGTTCGCCGGGTCGTACTCCGCCAGCGACTTCGCCACCCCCGCCACCGTCTTCGCCCACATTGAAACGTCCATCCACACGTGCGGGTCTTCGATGTCGTGGCTCTTGAGCAGCAAGTCTTCGGGAATGGCTTCGGCGATCGCGTGCACCGGCTTGTTCCGTGCAACCTTCACCAGCACATCCGTCATCTTCCCCTCGAGGTGCAGCCCCGAATAGAACACCACGTCCGCCCGTGTGAGCTTCACCACGTCGTCCCGCGATGCTTTGTACAGGTGCGGGTCCACCCCCGTGCCGATAAGCCCGACGACGTCGGCTTGCCCCCCCGCAACCGTCCGCACGACGTCGGCCACCATCGCCACCGTCGTCACCACCTTGTACGGATACGCCTTCGGCGCCGCCGCCACCGACCCCACGCCCGCGACCACAGCCGCCACCCCCGACAACATCCACATCACTATTCTCATGACTCGTCCTTTGTTCTTTGATGACTCAAAATACAGTAGACGCCCAATTGAACTCCGTCCACCCCGCGGATAATGTCAGAACCGGTCGAAAACGCCCCCGCTTGAGCCTTCACTCCCAATCCCCCACCCATGCCCTCCGCCACCGTCGAGGACTACGTCAAAGCCATCTACCTCGCCCAGGAGGCCGCCGCCTCACCCCCACCGACTTCCACGCCCACCCCCCGCCGCCGAGGCCGCGCCGCCCCCGGCGCCGTCCCCCTCGGCCAGCTCGCACTGGCCATGAACGTCGTCCCCGGAACCGCCACCGCCATGGTCAAGGCCCTCTCCGAAGCCGGCCTCGTCAAATACCAATCCCGCCGCGGCGTCCGCCTCACCCCCGGCGGCGAAAAACTCGCCCTCCACGTCCTCCGCCGACACCGACTCATCGAACTCTTCCTCGTCCGTGTCCTGCACCTCGACTGGTCCGAAGTCCACGACGAAGCCGAAGCCCTCGAACATGTCGTCTCCGAAAAAGTCCTTTCCCGCCTCGACCACCTCCTCGGCTACCCCCAAACCGACCCCCACGGCGACCCCATCCCCTCCACCACCGGCAAGCTCCCCCCGGCCCCCGCCCGCGGCCGCCCGCTCTCGATCGTCCCCGACGGCGAAACCGTCCAACTCCTCCGAGTCGACAACCGCGACCCCGAGTTCCTCCGCTTCGCCCGCGCCGCCGGCCTCCTCCCCGGAACCACCCTCACCCTCACCAGCCGAACCCCCGCCGCCAGCACACTCACCCTCAAACTCAACAAAAAACCCCTCACCCTCTCGGAATCCGC
>JBBRUM010000321.1:0-4748 GCA_038247815.1 Tepidisphaerales bacterium
ATGGGCTGGCCGTTCCCGTCGCCGTCGACCGGAACGTCGCCCGACGCGTCGCCCGATGCGTCGCCCCCCCCGTTTGACCGCATCCTCATCGCCGCCGGTCTGCCCAACCTCCCACGTCCCCTGCTGCTTTCCCAGCTCGCCGACGGCGGCACGGCCATCCTCCCCATCGGCCCCCCCGACCACCAAATGCTTACCCTCGTCCGACGTCAAAACACCACCCTCGCCTCCACCGAAATCTGCCCCTGCCGCTTCGTCAAACTCATCGGCGCCCAAGCCTGGTAACCCCCCACCCCAACACCGCTCCCCCGGGGAGAGGTCGGCTGTACCCAGCCGGGTGAGGGCCCCCCGGACTCTTACGCCCCCACGTCCGATATTCCTCCAATGCCCCTCACCACCCCACTCTCCGAACTTCCCGGCGTCGGACCGGCCAAGCTCCGCGCACTGACCGCCCTCGACCTCCGGACCGTGGGCGACCTCCTCCACTACTTCCCCCGCGACTACCAATACATCTCCGCCCAAGCCGACATCGCCGACCTCCAACCCAACACCATCTGCACCGCCACCGGCGAAGTCATCGCAGTCAACTACGTCTCCGGCCCGCGCCCCCGGTTCGAAGCCACCCTCGACGACGGCACGGGCAAGCTCGCCCTCACCTTCTTCCACGGCGCCTACCTTCGCACCCGAATCCACCCCGGCATGCACCTGAAGGTCAAAGGCAAGCTCCGCACCTTCCGCAACCTGCCCCAAATGCAGAACCCCAAATGGTCCGCCGTAGATGCCCCCGCCGAGCCCGGCGTTGTGCCCATCGGCGCGACAAGCCCTTCTCCACATCCGACATCTGACATCCCACAACCCACATCCCCCCCCGCCCTCCAACCCCTCTACCCCGCGACCGCCGCCCTCACTTCCGACGCTCTTTCCAAGCTCATCGAATCCGCACTTCCCCTCGCCCTCCCGCAGATTACCGAAACCCTCCCCGAGGGCCTCCTCCGCCGGCGCGAGCTGCTCCCCCGTGCCGACGCGTACCGCCTCATCCACCGCCCCCACTCCAAAGCCGATGCCATCGCCGCCCGCAAACGCCTCGTTTACGACGAACTCATGGTCCTACAGCTCGGCCTAGCCCTCTCCCGCCAGAACACGCGGCCGGGTGGCGGCGCTCCGATCCTGCGCTGCGACAAACTCCTCGACCAGCGCATCCGCGCCCGGTTCCCCTTCGACCTCACCCCCGGACAGACCCACGCCGTCCACGAGATCCTCGCCGACCTCACCTCCGGCCGGAAGCCGATGAACCGCCTGCTTCAGGGCGACGTCGGCTCGGGGAAAACCGCCGTCGCCCTCTACGCCATGCTCGTCGCCGTCGCCAACAAGATGCAAGCCGCCATCCTCGCCCCCACCGAAGTCCTCGCCGAGCAGCACTACCTCTCCCTCTCACGGTTTCTCAAAGATTCCGCCGTTACCGTCGAACTCTTCACCTCCCGCACCAAACGCCAGTCGAAGGGAGCGATCAACCGGGCCCTTGCCGACGGACGCGTGCACCTGGCCGTTGGCACGCAGGCGCTATTGCATGATGACATCGCCTTTGCCAACCTTGGCTTGGTGGTGATCGACGAACAGCACCGCCTGGGCGTGCAGCAGCGTGCCAAGCTTCGCGGCAAGACCGGGGCCAACGTCTCGCCGCACTACCTCGTGATGACAGCCACGCCAATCCCCCGCACGCTCGCCCTTTCCTACTTCGCCGACTTCGACCTCTCGACCATCGACGAGCTCCCCCCCGGCCGATCGCCCATCACCACCCACCTCATCCAACCCAACCGCCACGCCGACGCGTGGACCTTCCTGAAACAACACGTTTCGCAAGGCCGCCAAGCCTTCATCGTCACCCCCCAAATCGGCTCGGAGGATCCGCCCGACCGCCCGTACGACGACGTCCGCCGTACCCCTCCAGCCAAGTCCCCACCGCGCCCCCCGGGAGAGCTCGACGGTACCCCGCCGGGTGAGGGTTTTGGCATACGCCCTGTCCCCAATACACAAGACCGCCCCCCCCCACCTCTCCCACCGGAAGGGGTCGACAGTACCCCGCCGGGTGAGGGTTCTGGCCTTAACTCGCTCCCACCTCCGACATCGTCAACCTCCTCCCTTCTCGCCGCCCACGCCCACCTCGCATCCGGCCCGCTCAAGTCTCTCCGCATCCTCACCCTCCACGGCCAGATGCCCCCCGAGCAAAAGCAGCAAGTCATGGACGCCTTCCGCGCCGGCCAAGCCGATGTGCTTCTCGCCACCACCGTCATCGAAGTCGGTATCGACGTGCCCAACGCGACCGTCATCGCCATCCTCGATGCCGATCGCTTCGGCTTGTCCCAGCTCCACCAGCTCCGAGGCCGCGTCGGCCGGGGACCGCACCCGTCCCACTGCCTGCTCCTTCCCGGCGAGAACACGCTCTCCTCCGCCACCGGCCCGGACACCCTCGCCCGCCTGCAAGCCCTGGTCCAGACCACCTCCGGGTTTGAAATCGCCGAAATCGACCTCCGGCTCCGGGGCCCGGGCCAGTTCTTCGGCACCCGGCAACACGGATTGCCCGAGTTCCGCCTTGCCGACCTCGCCAGCGAATCCCACCTCCTCCACGACGCCAGAGAAGACGCCCAATGGATCCTCACCCGCGACCCCAAACTCTCGGCTCCGGAACTCAAAACGCTCAGGGGTGAAATCCTCCGAGACTTCGCGGATGCCATCCCACTGGCCAGCGTGGGCTAACCCCCAGAATGCGGCCCCACCTCTCTCTCGGGAGAGCTCGGCGGTACCCCGCCGGGTGAGGGTGCCGGACTGACGCGCCAATGTAGTCCACGTAGCATGCACCTCAACAGCCCAAGTCACACTACTCGCGGCCCCCCCGGCCCCCGGATGAGAAAACCACTCGTACTCGTTCTCCTCGTCGCACTGCTGACTCTGCAATATCTCGTCGCATTTGTGAATTTCGAGTTCTGGTGGAACGACACCGTCATCGCATGGTCACTCGTGGCGACGCTTGCCATCGGCTTGATCGAAGCCCGCTAATTGTTGAAGGAGTGGCTCGATTAAGGAGAAAATGCGCGCGTCGACCGCGGCCGCGACGACGAATCCATGCAGGGTGGGTTTGGACGCAGTCAATATGGCAAACTCATCGTTGTTCACCATGTTGACACCCGCCCAGCCGAGCACACACCACTCGCCCCCCCCACTGTGGATAGGTTATCCTGCCCCCCATGGCCCACTACCTCGATGCTTTCGTGATCCCCATCGCCAAGAAGAACCTGCCCGCATATCGAAAGGTGGCCAAGATGGCTGGAAAGGTCTGGATGGACCACGGGGCGCTGGCGTACGTCGAATCCGTGGGTGACGACCTCAAGCCCGGGTTTGGGTTGCCGTTTCCGAAGCTCTGCAAGCTCTCGCCCGGCCAAACGGTTCTCTTCTCCTACATCCTCTACAAGTCCCGCGCCCACCGCGACCGCGTTAACAAAGCCGTCATGTCCGACCCACGCATGGCCAAATTCGCCAAATCCATGCCGTTCGATCCCGCACAAGTGGCTTGGGGCGGATTCAAGACCATCGTCGAAGGGTAACGGTCCCTCCGCTCCCTTATTGCCTGACTGCCAGATTGCCTGCCCCCCTTCATCACCTCCCCCTTTGACCTCCCCCGCTCCCCCTCCTTCAATCCGACCCCATGCTCTCCCTCTCCTCCACAGCCGTCATCGATGCTCTCCAGGACGCCACCCAGGAAAACCAGCTCTCACACCTCCGCCAGGGTCAGACCATTCACCTCCCCGACCAAGCCGGCGTCGAAGTGATCATGACCGGCGACATTCACGACCACCGCTCGAACCTCGCCAAGCTCATCGCCTTCGCGAACCTCCGCGACAACCCGCACCGCCACCTCGTTCTCCACGAGCTCATCCACGGCGACCACTACGACGCCACCGGCGCGGAAGACTCGTGGAACTCCCTCCTGCTGGCAGCCGAGCTCAAGCTCGACTTCCCCCAACAAGTCCACTTCCTCCTCGCTAACCACGACCTCGCCCAGATCCACGGCGAAGGTATCTCCAAAGGCGGAACCTCCGTCTGCGAAGCCTTCAACAAAGCCGTCAAACGTGACTTCGCCTCCGACGCCGACCGCGTGCAGGTGGCGCTCACCGAGTTTCTCCTTTCGTTCCCGCTGGCTGTTCGGTCGGGCGACAAGCTGTTCTTTTCGCACTCGCTGCCCAACGAAGACCAGATCGACGCGTTCGACTATTCTGTCTTCTCCCGCGACCTGACCGGCGCCGACTACGCCAAGCGTGTCGGCCCGGTGTACCAGCTCATCTGGGGCCGCCGCGCCACCCCCGACGGCGTCGCCAAGTTCCTTAACAACGTCGAAGCCCAAACCCTCGTCACCGGCCACCAGCCGCAAGAATCCGGCTACGCCCTCAACGGCGAGCAACACCTCATTATCGCCTCCGACCACAGCCAAGGCGTCCTTCTCCCGATCCCCCTCGGCCAGCCGTATACGGCAGAATCCCTATCTAACCTCCTGCAAAAGTTCGTCGCCATCGACCTCGACCCTCAAGGCTAAATCCTCCCCCTCCTTTACCTCCCCTTGCCGCACTCCAAACCCATCGCTAACCTTCCCTTCCTACCCACTCTATGGCACGATCCCGTCGCCACGCAATAAACAGCAATGCCTAAAGCCGCCACCAAATCAGTCTCCGCCTCCAAGCCCCAGCCCTACCTTGAGGTTC
>JBBRUM010000322.1:0-4735 GCA_038247815.1 Tepidisphaerales bacterium
GCTGGTGCGGGATGTACGGCGGGTGGGGGAGGGGTTTGTGGGGGCGGCGCCGGGGATAGCGGGGGCGGAGGGAGTGCGGGTGCAGTTGAATGTGCTGGGAGGGGAGTGAGTGGGGGGAATGCCCAACATATAAAAATTGATTTTTGTCTTGACATGCTTGCCATGGCGGTTAACTTCATTGCATATGGGCACGGACGTAGCGAAAGATGGGTTGGACTCGCGGACTCGCGGACTCGCGGACTCGCGGCGTTTCTGGCGTCTGTGTGTTTTTTGTCGGGTGGATTTTTGGTGTTGGGCGGGGTGTTAAAGGGTTGGGATTCCGGGGCACTTGAGTTGGTTTTGGTGCGTGTCTGGGGGGTATCCGGGCAATGGAGCCGAACCGCTGCGTTGGTAATGTCGGGGGCGGAAGTTGGAATCGGGGCACTTCTTTTGTGGTCAAAGTCGAGAGTGGTGGGTCTTGAGCTTGCGATGCTATTCTTGGCGTTGGTGTCGATAAGCCCGATGAGGCAACTTGCAATGGGCTCGGAACTGGGATGTGGCTGCGGGCTGACAGTGGGAGTATGGGACGGGGCGATAGGGCAGTGGTTGGCCGTGGGGAGGAATGCAATGATGATCTGTTTACTTGGAGCGGCGACGTTGTTGTCGCCAGTTTCTAACTTTAACACTTTTGGAGTAAGCAATGAGGGCTCGAAGGCGTGAATTGTCAGTTGTTGTTGGAGCGATGATGGGTTTAGTCGGCGCGAGCGTGATGGCACAAGTGGTTCAAAGAACTGTGCCTTGTCTTTCTACCACTTGGAAAGATGCCGATGATGGTAAATGTTACCGTCTTAAATTTTCTTGTCCGGAGGGAACCACATGCTTTCCGACTTACGATGCGACCACTTTGGTCGCTACGGCTGGATGCAAGGACGCCTCGGGTGTAGTTGTGGCAGGTTCGGGGAGTGTGAAGGAACTCCGCCCGAAGTCGGCATGCAACAAGAATTTGGAGATTTTGACTGGTGTGGATCCCGGCACTGATTGAAGTTGCAGGTTGACTTGCATGGCGTAATCCAGAGGGGCATCAAAAGGGAGGATTCGACATGAGTATAAAGACTTATCCGAGGCGCGATGCCCGGGTTCTGATCGTAGCCTTCTCGGTAGCGTTTTTAGTTTTCAGTGGGGTTTTGCTACTAATCAAAGGTTCAAAGTTCACCATCCCACCCGAGTCGCCATCGGCGTTTGTTGGCCGCGCCGATGAGGAGGTGGTGAGGTATGAAGTTACGCCGGCTGGGAGGGTGGATGGAAATCCTTTCGAGGACGCTCATCTGGGTGACGGAGTCAAAGCAGCGTTTGCGGCGATGCGTACATACGGTGGTGACGATGTTGACAAGGCGAAGCTGGCGTATGCGATGCTGGGCAGCGAGCTCGGGTGGGTGACAGGAAAGGACGCACAAAGAAGGTGGAGGTCGACGACGAGGGCTTTCACCGGAGCCGAAGTTGACTGGGACAAGGTTGGGGTTTTTCGGTTGGAACGTTTCATTGGTCGAGGTGCCGAGGTTCCCAAGTTGGAATTCGAGGGGCGAGGGCTCGGCGGATTTGACATGATTCGACACTTCCCGCCATTGGGAGAGGATGTGGATGCTGCGTGGGTTCGGCCAACGGTGAGTGATATTGTGGTGGTCATTGTGCCCGGGCGATATCGAGAGAGAGGTGCGGGGCAAGCATTGGTTCCGGCAGCCTTTTTTATGGAGCTGTACCGGTTGAAAGGTGAGGAGCAGTGGCGTGTTTCGGCGACAGGGTTTGATGGGGGTCCAACGGTGTCGTTTGCGGAAATACCGCGCCCTGGGTGAGTTAGGGGTAGCCTGGGTCAGGCGGACATCTAATAGAGATGCTTGAGTAGATTGTGGGTGGGGTGTGGGGAGAATGGCGGGATGGGTGATGATCTGGGCGAGGTTGTGAGGCCGGAGTGGTGGCTGTACAGGTGAGGTTGCTCGGTGAGGTGGAGGTGCTCGGCGGGGTGTAGGTTGGGTTGGCGTGTCACACGCTGGGCGGAGCTCGGATGGCGGTCGGGGGGGGTTGCTTCTGGGGGTGGGGTGGGGAGAATCCGGGCGTGACCCAAGCCGCGGAAAAAGCGTCGTCGAATCGCGAGGATCTGGGCTATGTGGCCCCGTTCTTCTTGTTCATGGTGTTGACATGGGTCGGCAGCCACGAGGGGTGGTTTCCGATCTCGTACATTCTAAAAACGGTGCTGGTGGCCGTTGCGCTGTGGTACTTCTGGCCGGTGTATACGCGGATTTCGTGGAAGTATTCGGGGGTGGGGGCGGTGGTGGGGGTGGTGGGGCTGGTGCAGTGGGTGGGGATGGAGAAGTTGTTACTGGCGGCTTGGCCGGATTATCCGCGGATGGGTGGGGAGGCGTTCAACCCGTTTGAGCAGTTTGCGACGCCGGCGGCTGCGTGGGCGTTTATTGTGGTGAGGTGGGCGGGGGCGACGTTGCTCGTGCCGGTGATGGAGGAGCTTTTTTGGCGGGACTTTTTGCATCGGCAGCTTGTGGCTCCGAATGATTTCAAGATGGTGGCGATTGGGGAGTGGGACTGGAAGGCGTTTTTGATTGTGGCGTTGGTGTTTGGGGCGGGGGTGCATGTGCAGTGGGTGACGGCTGTGTTTTACGGGCTGCTGATTGGGGGCTTGCTGGTGACGACGCGGAGCCTGGGGGCGTGCATTGTGTGTCACGCGGTGACGAACTTTTTGCTGGGGGCGTATGTGCTGTGGACGGGGGATTGGTATTTTTGGTGAGAGGGGGAAAGGAGGGAAGTTTTGGTGTTATCTGGTGGCGGTGGTGGCGTCATTGGGTGGGGGGGGTTCCAGTGTTGAGTGGGTGGTGCGGATTTGAAAGGATGTGGGTGTGAAGGCTTGGGTGTGCCGGCGGTATGGGGTGGTGGAGCAGGTGGAGGTGGCGAAGCCGGTGCTGGGGGAGCGGGGTGCGCGGGGGAATTTGGGAGAGCGGGGGGAGTTGTTGGTGCGGGTGGTGTGTACGACGGTGACGTCGGCGGACTGGCGCGTGCGGAAGCTGGCGATGCCGCCGGGGATGAAGCTGCTGGGGCGGTTGGTGTTGGGGGTGCGGGGGCCGAGGCAGCCGATATTGGGGACGGAGATGTCGGGCGTGGTGGAGGAGGTGCTTGGGGGGAACGGGCGCCAAGAGGTGGTGGTTGGGGGGAGGCGGATTGGGGTGGGGGATGCGGTGATGGTGTTTGGGGGGGCGAAGATGAGGTGTCACGCGGAGTATCGGCGGGTGGGGGCGGGGGAGTTGGTGACGCACAAGCCGGGGAACGTGTCGTTTGAGGAGGCGGCTGCGGTGGGGTTTGGGGGGACGACGGCGATGCACTTTTTGCGGAAGGGGGAGGTGAAGGCGGGGGAGAAGGTGCTGGTGATTGGGGCGTCAGGTGGGGTGGGGACGGCGATGGTGCAGTTGGCGAAGCATTTGGGGGCGGAGGTGACGGGGGTGACGAGTGGGGGGAATGTGGAGCTGGTGCGCCGGCTTGGGGCGGATAGGGTCCTGGATTATGGGCGGGAGGATTTTGCGGCGGGTGCGGAGCGGTACGACGTGGTGGCGGATGTGGTGGGGGCGAGGTCGCTGGGTGATTGCATGGGGGTGCTGCGGGAAGGGGGACGGGTGCTGGCTGTGGCGGGGGGAGTGAGGGAGATGGTGGCGGCGGGGTGGGGGATGCTGGGAGGAGGCGGGGGGAAGCGGGTGGTGGCTGGGCCGGCTGAGGAGCGCGCGGAGGACTGGGAGCGGTTGGCGGGGATGTTGGGGGAGGGGGTGATAAAGGCGGTGATCGATCGGAGGTTTGAGTTTGGGGAGATGGTGGAGGCGCACGGGTATGTGGAAACGGGGAGAAAACGGGGGAGTGTGGTTGTGCGGGTGGGGGAGGGGTAGGAGGAGGAAAGGAAAAGGTTCCGCTCGTGCCCGCGCCGGTTTGCGAGGATGTACTGGAGGAGCACCGGCGGCAAAATTGTGGAGGAATTGGATACTGTTTCTTCGGCCTAATCCGATGAACCGCACGGTCGGCTCAGATTGACATCGGCGGTCTTGAAAGACTTGCGAGAGTGTAGTTCCGGCTGATGAATCCTCACTTCGCCAGACTACTTTAGAGGCGAGTGTCATACACGTTTCGAATCCCGATCCGAGAGGCAACAACCCATGTCCTCCCCCATAAAATCATCTGTTCGCAGACCTGGGACCGGTGCCATACTGCTTGTTTCGGTCATCGCGCTCTCTATTGCTTCTCTTGCTGCGGCCTCCATCCGGTTGGCGTACCTCCACGACAGCGTGATGGCTTAAGCTGGCGTTACGGCGACTGAGCCTGGGTCATTATCGCTAGGGGCTTTTACGGTGCTCGTAGTAGTCGGTGCGTTGATGGTAGGTATTGCATTTGGTCTGATGCTTCACAAGCAGCGGAGGCTGATTGCGATTGCAATAGTATGCTTGGGGTTGGCCGTTTTTCTAGCAGTTAAGGCGAATGTGAGCTGGTACACATCACAGCTATGGATAGCGATGCTGGTCGCGAGTCATAGCGCGTTGATCATTTAGATCTTACTTGAATCTCGGACACGGGTAGGGAGGTACAATGAATTAAGGAAGGGGGACGTTCAAAGGGGTCATACTAAATAATCGGCCTTGTTCCGCTGATGGCTACCGGCGTTACTCCACCTTTCACACCATCCCCGCCCCGGTCTGATAAAGCAGCGATACGGGGA
>JBBRUM010000323.1:0-4705 GCA_038247815.1 Tepidisphaerales bacterium
ACAACCGGCTTCACGCGCAGAAGGCGATTTTGGCGATGTTGATGGGATAGGTCGGTCTCGCCGATGAGGGGAACGGCGGGCGGAGATTTCCGGGGGTTCACCCTCGCCCGGGGCAGGGGCTGGAGGGACGGAGACGCGGAAAGCAGCGCACGGAGTAGAGCGCACGAAGAACAGACAGAACAGACGGAATCAAGTCCTGTCGGCCGCCAACCGAGTAAATCCCTGCGTCTCCGTTTCGCTGCTCCTCCGTGGCGTATCGGCTTCGGGCGGTCGCTCCCTGGGGTGGTTTATCGCCGGACTTGGCCTGAATCGAGGCCAATCGTTGGCTTTGGACCGATTTCAAGTATATAAGTTGTCTTGGAGGACTTTGTCCATGCGTTGTTCAGTTGCTGTTTTGGCGGCGAGTTTGGCTGGGATGATTACGATACAGCCGGCCGGGGCGGTGCTGTTTTACGCGGGGATGAACCTCTCCGGGGCCGAGTTCGGGCAGACGTCTCTGCCGGGGATTTTTGGCACGCACTACACGTACCCGACCAACGCCGAGGTGGATTATTACCAGCGGAAGGGGTTAAACACGTTTCGTGTCCCCATTCGGTGGGAGCGGCTGCAGCGGTCGCTGAATGCCCCGCTGGACGCAACGGAGCAGGGCCGCCTGACGGCGTTTGTGAACTACGCGACGTCCAAGGGTGCGACGGTGATCATCGAGCCCCACAACTTCTGCCGGTACTACCCGCTCCCGGCGAGTAACTTCCAGACGTCGACGGTGGGGCTACTCGGGTCGGACGTCCCCATTTCGGCGTTCGCGGATTTCTGGTCCCGCGTGGCTAACGTGTACAAAGGCAACCCGAAGGTGTCGTTCAACCTCATGAACGAACCGGCGAACATCAACACCGACGTCTGGATCTCCGCCGCCAACTCCGCGATCACCGCGATTCGCAACACCGGGGCCACGAACCAGATTCATGTTCCGGGCAACCGGTACACCGGGGCCTGGACGTGGAACAACTCCGACCAGTGGGGCAGGTCAAACGCGGCTGCGATGCTCGACATTGTCGACCCGCTGAACTCCACGCTCATCGAGGTGCACCAGTATTTTGACAACGACGGCAGCGGGACGTCACCGACGATAAGTGGCAACAACGTCAACATCGGGGCCGCCCGGCTGGGCGCGTTTACGACTTGGGCGAGGACCCACCGCAAGAAGGCTTTTCTGGGCGAGTTCGCGTTTGCCAATTCGATGTTCGGCACGGCCCCGGGGCAGATCGGAGACGAGGCGCTGGTGAACATGCTGAATTACCTCGCAGCCAACTCGGACGTCTGGACCGGGTGGGCGTGGTGGGGGGGCGGCCCGTGGTGGCCGTCGGATTACCTGTTTAACCCCAACCCCATCGGCGGATACACCAATGGTGTCGACCGCCCGATGATGCAGTACCTGACCCGGTTCGCCGGCCCGGCTGTGGTGCCCGAGCCGTCGGCTTTGGCGTGGCTGGCCCTGCCCGCGATGCTGCTGCGAAGAAGGCGATGACCGCCGGCGAGGGGCGGAGACAAAGGGGACAGGTGAGCCCTCAAGTCATACCCCCTTCTCCGTTGCTCAAGCAGATTGGTTTACGTACGCGGCGACCGGAAAACCACCCGCCGTAGTATCGGCTGGATACACGGAGGCACGGAAAATTGCGCACGTAGAGGAAAACATTGGTATTGCAGTAAAGCCAGTTACATCAAGTCCCACTGGATCCTTCCCTCCGTTGTTTCTCCGCGTCTCCGTGCCTCCATGCCCCAGGCCGGTACCTCGGCGGGCTGTTCATCCTCCACCTACGCAACCCCCACCACCGCCGCATCGCGGGCGGATAAATCCGGAAACCGCGGATCACTCCCCACGTCCTTCCGCCGTTTCCAGCTTCGCGCACACACCGCAAACCCCGGCGTTTCCCGCCGATCCAGCACCTCCACGCGGAGCTCGCCCAAGCCGCCGCCGATGCTGTAACTCCCGCAACCCGCCAAGTCCTCAAGGTCCACGCCGTACGCCGTCAGCCAGCCCGCGTCGCCGTGATAAACGACCTCAGCTTCGGTGGCTTTGTTCAGGGCCACCCCCTTCTTCAGTCCGTCGAGCTGCATCAGCGCTTCGTTCCGTAGCCGCATGAGTGTCTCCCACTCGGCCTTCTGCCCGTCGGACACTCCGACCAGCAATTCCCCCGGTAATACAGCAAGGTGCACGTTCTCCAGCCCCGCATCCGCCCCGGACCGCGGAAGCACTTCCCACGCCTCGTCGGCTGTGAACACCACCATCGGGGCCAGCAGCCGAACGAGCACGTCCGCCATCCGGTGCAGCACCGCCTGACACCGCCGCCGCAGCGGCGACCCCGCCGCCTCGCAATACAGCCGGTCCTTCATCGCATTGGCATACACCGACGACACCTGCACCGAACAAAAATCATGCACCAGCCGAAACGCCCTGTGCAACTCATACCGCTCATACGCCCCCGTCACCTCACGCACCAGCTCGTCCGTCTGCCACAACGCCCACCCGTCCAGCGAGTTCAGCGGCACGGCCCGCAGTGCCGACGCGGCGTCAACCGGCGGCTGGTATCCGCCAAGGTTGCTCAGCAGATATCGCACGGTGTTACGGATCTTGCGATACTTGTCCGCGAAGTCGGTAAACACCTTCGGGCTGGCCGGGATGTCGCCCTGATAATCCACCGAGCACACCCACAGTCGCAGCAGGTCCGCCCCGTGACGGTTGATCTCCTGCATCGCCGTGACATATTCCTTGTCGCTCTTGCTCACCTTCGTCCCGTCGGGCTTGACGATAAACCCGTGCGTCAGCACCTGTTTGTACGGCGCAACGCCCTCCGCCCCGAGCGACGGTAGCAAAGACAACTGGAACCACCCCCGATGCTGGTCCGACCCTTCGAGATACAAGTCAGCCGGAAACTTCATCCCACGCGCTTTCAGCACCGCGTTCCACGAGCTGCCAGACTCGAACCACACGTCAAAAATGTCCTTCTCCTTCCGCAGCTTCTCCACCGGCCCAAACCTCTCGGGCACGTCATACCCGCGCAGCAACACCTCCGGCGGGTCGTTGAACCACGCGTCGCTCCCCACCTCCGCAAACCGCCTGGCCACGGCCCGGATCGCCCCGGGTTCAAGGAGGGCGTCGCCGGCTTGGTTGTAAAAGATCGGGATCGGCAGCCCCCACGCACGCTGGCGGGAGATGCACCAATCCGGGCGCGATTGCAGCATGCCCTCCAGTCGCGCCCGCCCCCACCCGGGAACAAACGTCACGTCCTCGGCGATGACCTTCTTCGCCCGCTCTCGCACGCCGCGACCGGCAACACCGCCCACCGTGTACGGCTTGTCCATCGAAACAAACCACTGCTCCGTCGCACGGTAGATCGTCTTCGTCTTGCTCCGCCAGTCGTGCGGGTACGAGTGCCGGTACGGCTCCTCGGCGAACAAGTGCCCGCTCTCGCGCATCCGCTCGGTGATCGCCTTGTTCCCCTCCCACACCACCATCCCCTGAAGCCAGTTCGGCACGGTCGTGTCGTACCTCCCGTTCGCCAGCACCGGGCAATACACCTCCAAGCCGTTGTTCCTCCCCGTCTCATAGTCCTCCTCCCCGTGCCCCGGCGCCGTGTGCACCAAGCCCGTGCCGTCCGTCGTGGTCACGTAGTCGGCAACGAAAAACCGCCCCTCCCGCCCGATGAACGGGTGGGTGTACGTCACGCCCGACTCCGCCAGTTGCTTGCCCGTCACCTTTTTCAGCACCGTCCATTGCTCGACCTTACCCCTGCCGCGCAGCACTCTCTCCGCCAGCGCCTCGGCCACCAGCGAGACCCGACCCTTCCCGTCCTTCGAGTAGTGGCAAAACACATACTCCACCTCCGGCCCAGCCGAGATCGCCAAATTCGCCGGCAAGGTCCACGGCGTCGTCGTCCACACCAAAAACCCCACCGGCGCATTGACCCGCAGGTCGAAGTCGGCCTTCACCTTCCCCGGGTTGGCCGCCATGAACTCGACATACACCGAAGTGTCGTCCACGTCCTGATACTCCAGCTCGGCGTCGGCAAGGGCGGTCTGGTTGGCGATCGACCACTGCACGGGTTTGAGCTGTTTGTACACCAGCCCGGCCTCGACAAACTTGGCGAAGACTTCGAGCGTCGCCGCCTCGTAATCCGGCGTCATCGTCCAGTACGGGTTGCCCCAGTCGCCCAGAATCCCCAGCCGTTGGAACTGCTCGGATTGCAGCTTGGCGTACTTGGCTGCGTAGTCGTAGCACTTCCGGCGGACGTCGACGGTGCTCATCTCGCGAAGCTTTGGCCCAAGCTCCTGCTGGATCTTGTGCTCGATCGGCAAACCATGACAGTCCCACCCCGGCACGTACGGCGTGGCGAACCCAGCCATCGTCTTGTACCGCATGAACACGTCTTTCAAGACCTTGTTGGTCACATGCCCCATGTGGATGTCGCCGTTGGCAAACGGAGGTCCGTCGTGGAGCAACCACGTTTCAGCCCCGGCACGACTGGCAAGGACCTTTCCGTAAAGTCCCATTTCGTTCCACTTCGCCAGCCGCTCCGGCTCGCGGGTGACGAGTTTGGCTTCCATGGCGAAGGGGGTGCTGGGGAGGTTCAAGGTGTCCTTGTACGTTTTGCCGGACTTTGCTGGGGGATTCTGTGTGCTCATTTGTCGGGTTCTTTCGTTCTGGGCG
>JBBRUM010000324.1:0-4691 GCA_038247815.1 Tepidisphaerales bacterium
CGGCGCAACCGCCACCGCAACTCTCCGCACCGACCCCCCAAGTCTGGACATATCCCTCGTTTCCCCCCCCACGGATGGGGCACCCCGGTCGGGGTGGGACGGCGTCGTCGCGTCGGCGGTACCCAAGGGCGAGCGAGCCGACTGGCTTGTCGAAAAGCTAGCCGAGCTCGGCGTCCGCCAGTGGATTCCCCTCGACACCGCCCGGTCCGTCGTGCTCCCTAGGGGCGAGGGAAAACGCATACGCTGGGAACGCATCGCCCAGGAAGCCGCCCGCCAAAGTCACTCCCGCGGCGTCATGTCCATCGGCCAGCTCACCCCCCTCCCTCACCTCCTCGCCACCTTCGCAGTCGGCGCTTCCCCCGGCTGGTTCGGCTCGACCACCCCCGGGTCGATCCCCGCCGCCGGCCTTTTCGTTTTCCCCTCACCCCCCTACATCCTCATCGGCCCCGAAGGCGGCTGGACCCCGGAAGAAGAGCTCGCCATGTCCTCGGCGGGGTTCACCGCCGCCACCTTCAGCTCTACCGTCCTCCGCGTCGAAACCGCAGCCGTCGTCGCCGCCAGTCTCGCCACCAATCTCCCCCTCATCGCCCCCTCCCAACCTCACCCCCCCCACCTCCCGGCGTAGACTCCTCCCACATGTCCAGCCCACAATCCCCTCCACCCACTCCCCCCGCCCCCTACCCCGTTGCCTACGGCCAGCCAAGTCCGTACGCCCCCCACCCCGGCTACGCCAGTCCCACCTACGCCCTCGACCAGCTTCTCGCCCCGGCCCGTCGGGCGGGCGTGATGATGTTCATCGTTTCCGTACTCGGCGTGCTGCTCGGCGGCAGTTTCCTCCTCGGGTCGTCTGTCGCCACCAGCGAAGAATTCAGAAGCAACCCGCAGGTGACCCAAGCCATGTCACAGGCGGGTATTACACTCAAGCAAATGCAACTGGGACTGGTCGTTGTCGGCGTCCTGCTGGCGGTGGCGTCCGTGGCGATCGGCGTGACCGCATTCTTCGTCCGCAGGGGTGGGGTGGGGGCGCTGGTCGTGGGCATGGTCCTCACCGTGCTGCCCATGCTCCTCTTCGTCCTCTTCGGCGTCGGCGGACTCCTCGCTGGTCAGCCATCAGCGCTCTGCGTCTACGGCCCACTGAGCGTGATCCTCGGCGTCATCGCCGCCCTCCTCGCCCATGCCTTGACCAAATCGGGACAGGTCAAACAATGGCGCAACTACCTCGCCTCCGCCCCCGCGTACGGATGGCCCCCACAGCCGGGACCCTACTCCGCGGCTGGTTCCTACCCCCCGGTTGGCTCATACCCCCAGGCAGGTCCATATCCACCGAACCAGCCTTACTCCCCCCAGAACTACCCGCCCCTCCCCCCGCCCAACCCACCTCGACAGTAATCCCCTGGCAAGGATCCCCACACCCATGCGCACTCAGCACCCGCCCCTCCCCGCCGCCGGTAACTTGGCCTCCGCGTGGATCCCCTCGCCCCTCGGCCCGATGGTGGCCGTCGCGGACGACGCTGGGCTCTTGCTCCTGGACTTCGCCGACCGCCGCGACCTCCCAGCCGCCCTCGCCCGCATCGCCGCACACCTGCCACCAGATTCCCCGTCACCCCCCGACCACCCCCACCTCTCACTCATCGCCCGCGAGCTCCGCGACTACTTCGCCGACGACCGCCTTAACTTCACCTGCCCCCTCGCCCCCACCGGCACGCCCTTCGAACTCCGCGCCTGGACCTACCTCCGCACCATCCCCCCCGGCGAAACCCGCACCTACGGCCAGCAAGCCGCCACGATCGCCTCCCCCGCAGCCTCTCGCGCCGTCGGCCGCGCCAACGGAAACAACTTTCTCGCCATCGTCATCCCCTGCCACCGCGTCATCGGCGCCGCGGGAAAACTCACCGGCTACGGCGGCGGCCTCCACCGCAAAGCCTGGCTCCTCGAACACGAACTTCGAGTCCGCATGGAACTCGCCGCACGGTAGTTGTCCCCCGACCACCACCACGACCCACGCTCAAACCAACCCCAAACCGCCCAGAATCCCGCTGCTACGACCCCCTACGCGTCGTCCAAACACCCGCCGTCACTCCACCCACAAGCGGCAGGACGACGGTGAAAATCAACACGGAAAAGATCGGCGGAATCCCACGAACCACCGACAGGATCGACCCGATAACACCAGCCGCAATCGCGACGACAATCGTGTCTCAAACTCGTCAGGTTGAACCACGCGACGCCAGCCGTTGCCCCCGTCGCCCAATAGCCCAAAGCGTAGATCGAACACTGCAACCCGATCAGACCCGAGCAACACACGCACGCGAACAGCAATCCGATCCCACCCACCTCCGCCGCCTCGCCGGGGCGACTCAACCCCCTTATCTCCAAGGCGGTGGAGAGCACCAACGCCGAAACAAGGTTCCAAAACGTAAACACAACCCCGTGCATCGCCCCGGCCAGCCAGCCGAGATCTCCATCGTCGGGCTCCAACGTTCTTTCGTAGTTAAGCGGATCCACCCTCGCCCCCGACTACGCCAGCATCAGCGCCGGTTCCTCAAGCAGCATCTTGAGCGTCTTGAGGAAATCAGCCGCATTCGCCCCGTCGATCGCGCGGTGGTCGCCGCTTAGGGTGACGGTCATTTGCGTGCGGGCGGCGAGCTGGCCGTTGTGGACGACGGCGCGCTGCTCGGCTGCCGAGACGGCGAGGATGCCCACTTCCGGCGGGTTGACGATCGCGCCGAAGTCGCTCACGCCCCACGCCCCGAGGTTCGAGATCGTGAACGTACCGCCGGTCATCTCGTCGCCCTTGAGTTTCTGGCTGCGGGCCCGATCGGCGAGGTCGGCTGTGCGGAGATGGATCTCCTTCAGTCCCATGTTCTGCACGCCGCGCAGCACCGGCACGATCAGCCCCTCCGGCAGCGCTACGGCGATTCCGAGGTTCACATCGGCGAACCGCACGATTTCCGTGTCTTTGAAGTGTGCGTTGAGCGCCGGGTGCCGCGTCAGCGCGACCGCGACGGCTTTCATCACCAGCGTGTTCACCGACAGCTTGATCTTCTCCCGCTCCCACCCCTTGTTCAGCTTCTCCCGCAGCGCCAGCGACGCTTCCATGTCGATGTTCATCGTGCAGTAAAAGTGCGGAATGGTCTGCTTCGAATACTGCAGCCGCTGCGCAATCACCTGCCGCATCTTCGTCAGCGGAATGGCTTCCTTCGACCCCGACGCCCGCACCGGCGGCAACGACGCGACACCACCGCCACTTGCCCCAGCCCCAGCCGCCCCCGGAGCCGGCGCCGGAGTCGCCACCTTCTCCGCCACCGGAGCCACGAACGACTCGACATCCCTCTTGTGAATCCGCCCGTTGGGACCGGTCCCGGTGAGTTGCCGCGGGTCGATCCCCTTCTCGGCTGCGATCCGCGACGCCAGCGGCGAAATGCGAACCCGCCCCGCCCCATTGGACGACGCCCCAGTCATCCCCTCCGCAACCGCCGTTGTCGCTGATGGCACCGCCTCCGCCCTCGCCACCATCGTCGCCACCGGTGCCGGAGGCACGGCCACTGCCGCAGGTGCGACCACTGCCGCAGGTACCGCCGCCGCAACCGGTGCAGCCGCGACCTTCGCCGCCCCGCTACCCCCTTTGCGAATCGCTTCCACATCCTCCCCCGCCAGCGCCACCACCGCAATCACCGCCCCCACCTTCACCTTCTCCCCCTCCTTGGCCATCTGCGCCGCCAGCGTGCCCGCGTCAAAAGTCTCCATCTCCATCACGGCTTTGTCGGTCTCGATCTCCGCAATCTTGTCCCCCTCTTGAATCTTGTCCCCCTCCTTCTTAAGCCACCTAACAAGAGTGCCTTCGGACATAGTATCGGAGAGCTGCGGCATGGTGATTTCTGCTGGCATAGGGCCGCATGATAGCAGCCCAGACCCCAGCATGGGAGGGACACAGCCACGCCCGCATCCGATGCGAATCCCCCCAGTTCAGCGCCCTGCGGATCGACTCACCCCCGCTCATCAAACCGCAACTCGACCTCCGGTTTCGCCGGATCGAACGCCACCCAGTCGCAGTTCACCCCAAAGCTCAGCGCCTCCTCAACCCCGTCCTCGCCCACCGCGATGCACTCGTCGCACCGGAACACCGGATACGTCGCAGCTATCGCCACCGCGTCCCACCACTCATTCCCATCCAACATCGAATCCTCCCCGGGCATCCCCACGGTCACCTCCGCGCACTGCCGCGCGTTTCGCTCGCACTTCGGGCACCGATACATGGTGTACGGCGGTCGTGACAAATCTCGCATGCCACAACATACCCCGATTCCGCCCCACGCCCCCCCGACAAAACCACCGCCCACCCTTTTCCCCACCCCAACCCCGAAACCTGGGCAACCTTTACCGCCAACACCGCCCCACACCACCGATGGAGACCGGCAACCAGCCCCGTCTTCCCAAAAGACCACCGACGCGATGTCCCAGGTTGCCGTCCCTACCTGTAGCAGATCTCTTTGACCTTCGCGATGACTTTCGTCGCGTTGGGACGCATGTCGGCTTCGAGGTAGTGGTTAAACGGGATCGGCGCGTCGTCCGCGCACAGTCGGGCGATAGGGGCGTCGAGGTTGTCAAACACCTGCTCATACACCTCAGCCATAATCCCCGCGCCCATTCCGCAGTAAGGCCAGTCTTCGTCAACAATCAGCAAACGGTGA
>JBBRUM010000325.1:0-4690 GCA_038247815.1 Tepidisphaerales bacterium
CGTCCGCATATTCTGGGTCTTCCCCGCCGTCTACCTCCCCAGACTCATCCCCACCGTCCGAAAAACCCCAGTACCCCCGTGGCAGGAAGTCACCATCGTCTCGTGGGCAGGAATGCGCGGAATCGTCACCCTCGCCGCCGCGCTGGCCATCCCCATCGAAGTCCCACAACGCGACGTCATCCTTTTCATCTCCTTCTTCGTCATCCTCGCAACTCTCGTCGGCCAAGGCCTGACCTTTGCACCACTAATCAAAATCTTGCGACTCCAGCTCAACGACGACCTCGAACACCGCGAAGAAATCCAAGCCCGACTCGACGCCGCACACGCCGCGGTAAGCCGCCTCACCGTCATCTCCTTCGACGAATCCATCAACCCCGACCTCATCAACCGCGTCCGCGCCCAGTACGACGAACGTATCACCCGCCTCGGTGGCACCCCTCAGGAAGAACTCGGTGTCGCCAACACCTCCCCCGACGAAGCCCTCCGAACCATCCAACTCGAAGCCCTCCGCGCCGAACGCAGAATGATCACGTTCATGCGCGACCAAAACATCCTCGGCGACGAGGTCCTCCGGAAAATCCTCCACGAAATTGACCTCGAAGAAGCAAAAATTCGCACATCCGAATCCTCTGCCTTCCCCAGATCTTGAACTGACCCATCTCGCCCAACCTCGCGTTTACCGGACTTTGCGCGATTGCAGTTGCTTCGCCCCCGATTGCTCGCGGTCCATCTCACCCAACCTCCCGTTTACCGGACTTTGAGCGGCCTCCGCCTCCCGGAAACCCCGAACAAGTTGCCCACCTTCCCACTGGACGTAGCTGATAATGTTCAATAGACCCATTCTGTTGATCGGAATGGGGTATTGTTACGTAAGTTCATTGAGCACCCAGCGGGTTCTCAACCCCGGGGGCCTCGTCCCGGTCGTGCGATGGAGCGCTCGGCAGTCTCCCTCTCAGGAGCAGTTTTTATGCGTCAAGCTTTCCATGTCCTTGCTGCCACGGCATTGATCTCTTCCGGCGTTTCCGCCGCTGCCCTCGGCCAATCGACTGTGAGCGCGGAAGAAGTCGCAAAACGCACCACCGTCATCGTCGATTTCCGAGAACTGAAAGAAAAGGCCAACAAGGTCTTTGGCTCGGCTGACCTCGGCCAGCCATACTCCAAGATGGGCTTGGTCTTCCCCAGTCAAGCCGTGGATATCACCGCCAACCTCTCGCCCACCCTTCCCTACGCCATCCGATCCACCGGCGTTTCGACCGTAGACAACGCCAATTACCAGTCCATCGCGTTTACCACGCCTCAGAAAGTGCTCGGATTTACCGTCCGATCGCAGAGGGCGACACAGATCGTCGTCACGGTCTTGGATGCCGATGGGCAGGTTCTCGACACGCAGGTGCTGTTGGCTTCGGAAGAGTCGCAGTTTGTCGGATTCATCCGCCCGTCGGCCGACATGACCGTCGTCCGTGTGGTCGCGCCGCACGCCACAATCGGTGATGCGTTGGCGTCGCCGACTTTCATTTCTGGGATCTCCTTCTCGATGTTTGCTGATGGTGAGACCGAATCGACCCGTCTTTCGGGTGACCTTGGGTTGGCTGGAGCGGTGGGGGCACCGGGCAATGGCGTTTCCCAGTCTGCTGTCGCATTCGCGGGTAATAGCGGATTCGGCGTGGGTGGCGCTGGCGGCGCGGGCGCGGGAGGCGGCGGACGTAATCCGGGTAACAGAAACCCCAATCTTCCGCCGGCGATTATCCCCGAGCCAGCCGGTGTAGCGGTGCTGGCGATCCCTGCGGCGGCGATGTTGCTCCGTCGGCGTCGGCCCGTGGTTTGAGCAGTATTTCGAAGGGATGATCAACCGTTATTGGGCTTGCTGTTTCGGTCGCATGGGCGTTCCACAGCGGCAGATGAACCGCCGAACGGTCGCGGGAACTTCTCCGTCTGCGGTCACATGAATACGACAATTACAGCGAGGGCACTCGTGGTCCGTTGGCTGGGCGGAAGTTTGATGTTCATCGGTTGAGTCCGTTGAGTCGGTTGAGTCCGTTGAGTCCGTTGAGTCCGTTGAGTCCGTTGAGTCCGAGGATGCAAGGCTCACTCCTCCGCCGGGGAGTTCGTCGTCGGTGACGTCGCGCTTTTTGTCCATGGCAAGATTGGCTAAGGCGTCTGCCAAGGCGTTGTTGTGGCGGCGGTTGTGGCCGATCTCGGTGCGGGGTAACTCTTTGAGCAGCGACATCGCGCGGGTGAAGAGCGGGATCAGCGCTTCATTTCGGACCCGGTATTCACCAAGAAGTTGCTTGATGACGAGCTCGCTGTCGCCGAGGACTCGGAGGTGTTTGACGCCGAGTTTCTTGGCTTGCTCCAGTCCGGCGATGAGTCCGCGGTATTCGGCGACGTTGCTGGTGGCGACGCCGAGAAATCTGCCGAAGGCGACGACTGGGGTTGCGTCGTCGGCTTCGAGGACGACGCCAACGCCGGCGGGTCCGGGGTTTCCGCGTGAACCGCCGTCGAAGCGAAGTGTGATGCGACCGTCCATGATCGGGCTCCGGGGAGTCGAAGGGAAACGCCCAAGGCAAGGGCCCTGGGCGTGTGGGAATGATGTTGTGCCAGCGCGTTATGCGGTGGCTTCCTGGGGTTGCTCGGTTGGGAAGACCTTGACGTCGGCTTGCATTTGGTTCTCCTCGAGTCGGAATCGGATGACGCGTTCGAGGTGTTCGACGGACTTGCCCTTGTACATTCCGACGACTTCGCCGTTGATTTCGACGCGGCACTCGATGGGCTTGTGGTCGGCGTCCATGGCTCCTTTAACGGACTCGCCCTGAGCGGCGGTGACGATGCCGCCCCACTTGCTCTCGGAGACGAGGGCTTCGGCAGGAGTCTTGAGGACCTTGGTGACTTTGCGTTCGGACTTGCCGCGGGATTTTTTGGTGCTTTCGACGACCATGGATTCGGGGATGTAGAGCATGCGTTTGCAGCTCGGGCAGATGACGACGTCGTCGCGGGTTTTGAGCTTGTTGAAGACGTCGGTGACGAGGCCCATATTGCAGCCGAGGCAGATGTACTCCTCGTCTCGGCGGTTAGGCTGGTCAATAGGGGCCATGGCTTCGCCGTCGTAGCGATCGGCGAGGCGTTCAAACTGATCGACAAGTTCTCGTTTGATTGCCGATGCGGCGTCGAGCCGGACGGGGCGGAGGCGGTCGACTTCGAGTTGTGCCGCGGCGGCTTTGTCGCCGACTTTGGCGTGGAGTTCCGCGAGTTTGACTTGATCTGAGGCGAGGGATGCCCCCACGTTTTTGACTTCGGAGGAGACGGTTTCGACCTGCTCCATGACTTTGATGGTTGCTTCCTCGACTTTGGCGCGATCGACCTTTGCGGTGTTGATTTCGACGAGGAGAGCTTGGTACTCCTTGTTGTTGGCCGCGAGGGTTTGGCGGTTGCGAAGTTTCTCGATGTGGTCCTCGCGCATTTTTAGGTCGAGGTCGTGGTTGGCGCTTTTGGCTTGGAGGTCGAGGAGTTTGGCTTGGGCGGAGACGAGGCGCGAGGAGGTTGTGGTGTTGCGGGCCTCCTGCGAGCGTACTTCGCGCGTGATGGCGTCGAGTCGGGCGACGGCTTCGCGGAGCGACTGGTCCGAGCGGAACAAATTCAACATCGCGACGTTCAACGGTCCCATGGAGCTCCGTTTGTGACAGGTTTGTAAAGAACGCTGGGGGTTCCGATTCCGCCGAGTGGGCGGTGGATCGGCTTCAGCGACGAACTGGCCGGGCTGCCAACCGGTGTTGGGCGACCCGAATGTCCGCCTGAGTCAGGTCGTCCCACCTCACCTTGGTCGGGCGGGCGGGGTTTGGAAGGACTCCGGCGGGACGCATCTCTCCTCCTCGAAGCGCGATACGTTCCGAATGATAGGGAGGCGGGACGGTTCTCGCGTGATTAGGACCCGCGAGGGTAGCGAACGCTGCGGGGTATGCAACAGGTGGTCGCGATATTCGCGGAAATGGATTGGAGATGGTGTTCGGTGGGACTGAGGACGGGGGATAGAGAACTGTAGAGAGGATGACGGGAGGGAAACGAAGAAAGCCCGGCCGATGAAGGCCGGGCTTTGAATTCTTCGGCAAGCTGGCCCTACGTTGAAGGGTTAGCTTCAACGTAGAGTTCACTTTGAGAAGTGGATAGTCGTTTAGCCCTTCCGTTACCTCGCGGCGACGGTTGCCGGGGTTATGAGCCCCGGACGAGAATATGCTGACTATGTCATCGCCAGATTGCTCTGGTTGAGTTTTTTTAAGGAACTCGACACGAATCGTTGAACCCGTGAGAGTTCGATTCGTGACCGATGTTCTAAGATATCCCTTAGAAAGGAGGTGATCCAGCCGCAGGTTCCCCTACGGCTACCTTGTTACGACTTAGTCCCAGTCACCGAACCTAGCGTAGGAACCTCAGTTGTGAGGCTACTTCGGCTATTTCCGGCTCCCATGACTTGACGGGCGGTGTGTACAAGGCTCAGGAACACATTCACCGCGGCGTAGCTGATCCGCGATTACTAGCGATTCCAACTTCACGGAGGCGAGTTGCAGCCTCCGATCTGAACTGGGGCGTCATTTCTGCGATTTCCATGAGTTTGCACTTTAGGTTCGCTTTGTGGACGCCATTGTAGCACGTGTGTGGCCCTGGGCATAAAGGCCATGAGGACTTGACGTCATCTCCA
>JBBRUM010000326.1:0-4685 GCA_038247815.1 Tepidisphaerales bacterium
AAACGCGTCAAGTGGTACCTGTCCGGCGGCCCGTGGCGCACCAGCCTGCCCAACGCGATCAAAATGCTCGCCCGCGGCGACATCCACGGCTTCCGAACCAAACTCCGCGGCGTTCTCGGCTCAGCCGCCGTCGGCGCGCAGGACTACGAGCTCTGGCGCCGCCGCAGCGTCCCCTCCCAAGGCACCCTCGCCAAGCTCCGCGCACTCGCCCTCTCCCTGCCCAACCCGCCGCTGATCTCCGTCCTCGTCCCCACCTACAACACCCCGGAACCGCTCCTCCGCGCCTGCATCGAGTCGGTCCTCAACCAATCGTACCCCCACTTCGAGCTCTGCCTCGCCGACGACCTCTCCACCGAGCCCCACGTCCGCACCATCCTCGCCGAGTATGCCGCCGCCGACCCCCGCGTGAAGCTCGCACTCCGCGACGCCAACGGCCGAATCGCCGCCGCCACCAACTCCGCCCTCGCCCTCGCCACCGGCGCCTTCATCGCCCTCCTCGACCACGACGACCTCCTCGCCCCCCACGCCCTCTCCTCCGTCGCCCGCGAAATCCTCGCCGACCCCGCCGTCGACATGCTCTACTCCGACGAAGACAAACTCACCGAAGCCGGCCACCACCTCGACCCCTTCTTCAAACCCGACTGGTCACCCGAGTTCTTCCTCGCCTGCATGTACACCTGCCACCTCGGCGTCTACCGCACCTCCCTCGTCCGCGACATCGGCGGCTTCCGCCCCGAGTTCGACCAAGCCCAGGACTACGACCTCGTCCTCCGACTCTCGCGAAAAACCCAACGCATCAAGCACATCCCCGACATCCTCTACCACTGGCGCATCACCCCCACCTCCACCGCCGGCGGCGCCGACGCCAAACCCCTCGCCCACCACCGCGCCCAATCCGCAATCCGCGACCACCTCGCCCAGCTCAAAGTCGCCGCCACCGTCCTCGACGGCCCCGCAGCCGGTTACCACCGCGTCCGCTACGCCACCACCGGCAACCCCCACGTCGTCGTCGTCATCCCCTCCGCCTGCAAACCCGTCGACTTCGCCGGCCAAACCGATTTCTGGGCCCGCCGCTGCGCCGAGTCCCTCCGCACCCTCGCCACGTTCAAGGATCTGACCATCGTCGTCATCGGCCCCGCGATCGTCCCCCCCGAGCTCGACGCCGCCCTCGCCAACCTCGCCGTCGTCCGCGCCACCTACACCACACCCTTCAACTTCTCCCAAGCCTGCAACGCCGGAGCACTTGCGGGGTTCGCCGCCAGCTCCCACGCCGACCACGTCCTCTTCCTCAACGACGACACCGAGGTCGACTCCCCGGACTTCATCGAGGAGATGCTCGGCTTCGCCCAGCAACCAGGCGCGGGCGCGGTCGGCGCAAAGCTCCTCTTCCCCGACGGCCTCCTCCAGCACGTCGGCGTCACCGTCCTCGCCGGAAACCCCGGCCACGTCTTCTACCGCTACCCCTCCGAGCACCCCGGCTTCTTCTTCTCCAACGCCGTCCACCGCAACTGGTCCGCCGTCACAGCCGCCTGCGTTCTAATCCCCCGCAACGTCTTCGAAGAAGTATCCGGGTTCGACGAGCGTTTCCCCCTGAATTTCAACGACGTCGACCTCTGCCTGCGGATCATCGAAACCGGCCGCCGCATCGTCTTCACCCCCCACGCCCGCCTCATCCACCACGAATCCGTCACCAAACCCGGCACCTTCGACCACGAGCTTCTGAACTTCCACGACCGCTGGAAAACAAAACGCCCCGACGACCCCTATTACAACCCCAACCTCTCATACGACTACGGGGATTTTCGCATCCAGTCCTGACTTCCGGCCGCTTCTCGCTCTTTTTCGGATTTCTTGGCCACCGTCCGGTGATAGTGGTAGCGTGTTGCTGCGTTGCGTGTCGGATGGGTGACAGTGTCCAGGTAGGGAGCGTGTTTCATGCCGGTGCTCGGGTCCAGTTTCCGTCGTCGATTTTTGGTTCTTTTCAGCGCGGTGGTCGGTGTGCCCGTTGTTGCCTCGGGTCAAACTTGGACCGGTGCTTCACCGAACAACTTCATGACCGTTAACAACAACTGGAGCCCCTTATTGGTACCAGGGGCGACGGCTTCGGTAACATTTCCGAATCTGTTGAATGTTAATCAGCGCTACAACATTGTCCTCGGAGCAGCGTTCACTCTGGGTTCAATGACGTTTACGTCGACCAACGCCTACACGTTCTCTTCCACCGATTTGCTGATCCTTGGCAACGGGACGTCGAACATAAATTCGCTGAACGTGACGGGCTCGGGCGGCGTCACGTTTAACAACCCGGTCAGCCATATTACTAACACCACATTTGCCGCGACCGGTTCGAACATCACCTTCGCCGGAGCTTTCAGCGCTGGCATTAACGTGCAACTCACCCTAAACCCTGCCGCCAGCCAAACGATATCGTTCACCGGTGGGATGACCGTCAGTGGAAACTCGAGCATCTCCGCCGTCGGTCCGGGAACCGTATTAATCAACCCCTCGAGCGGCAGCGTCGGTAGTACATCGGCGTTTCGTATCCGGGCGGGCACGGTGGTCGTACAGAATGCAGGAGTGGTGTTCAACCCCGACATCATCAATGGAACCCTTCGGGCGAACACCCCTGACAGAGTCCGAGGAGTGGTGACGATGAGCCAAGGCTCGGTGTTTGATGCCGTGGCGTCTCAGTCAACTATTGGTGCAATTAACATCAGTGCCGGGGAGGTGATTGGCTCGCCCGGTTCCACCGTCACGGTCGGGGGGGTCCGGGTCCTCGAGTCCACTTTGACCCCTTCGATCAGCGTCGCCTTGTCGACGCCCTTTTTCACCGGCAATCCCGGTGACCGGGCAAACTTGATTGACCTCGATGTCAACGGGAATCTCGTCGCAGCTTCGACCAGTTACAGCACTCTGGACCCTTTCCTGCTGAGCGGGCCACGAGTT
The DNA here is from genome assembly GCA_038247815.1 of Tepidisphaerales bacterium. Lineage (GTDB taxonomy): Bacteria > Planctomycetota > Phycisphaerae > Tepidisphaerales > Tepidisphaeraceae > JBBRUM01. Next base: position 2,947 of record JBBRUM010000326.1, read on the forward strand.
CGGTTCCAGCCCGGGTCGGCTGGCAGCACCACCACCACGGCCACCATCGTCTCCGCAGTCGCCTGGACGCTCGACGGCGGGCGTCCTGTCGGGCCCGGGGGAACGATCAGTGTGCTGTCCAATCTCAACATTCGGGCAACCGGTGCGCCGCGAACGCTCAACGCCAACGTCTCTCTCGGATCCATTGGATCGTTCGGCTTTCTCTCGCTGGTAGCCCCCGCGTCGTCACTGAGCGTCGCATCGGTATCTGTTGGTCCGGACGGCACTGTCGCTGTTGCAGCGAACGTAACTATCAATACGCTCACCAGCTCCGGTCGCGTCTTCCTAGACGAGGCCTCCACCCTCGGAACCGCCCTCAACACCGGAATCATCAGCGTCGCCAACATCGCTGGCGGATCCAACGTCGGTTCACTCGACAACTTCCCCGGAGGGATCGTCTCCCTGTTCAACGTGACTCCCATCTCGGGCACGATCACCAACTCCGGCAGCTTGAAGGTCGCAGCCTTCGACGGCCAACTCGCCGGTGTGTACATACATCGCGCCGGCGGCCAGATCGTTTCCACCGTCAACGGCGTGCCCCTGCTGTTCACCATCTCCTCGGCGAACCCGGCCCACGGATTCCAATTCCCCGCCGACTTCACCCTCACGGCCGGTGCCAACCTCGTAACTCGCGGCCAGGCCGGGTTCACCAACGCCGCCACCTTCACCCTCGCCGGCGGAACCCTCACCTTCCAAAACACCAGCTTCAACGCGCCGCACGTCAACCAAGGCACACTCACCGGCTTCGGTACGATCGACTCGCTCAATAACAACACGTTGACGTTCTTCTTCAACGACGGCTTGATCAAGCCGGCAGGCGTCATCGACTTCACCGACGCGATGGTGCTGATAAACCGGCTGGGAACCGTGGAGATCACCGCGGGCAACAAGCTCGGGCTCGAGTCCGGCGAATCTTCATTCACCAACCGCTCGCTGGTGCTGCTCTCCGGGGGCACGCTGGGCAACGCCAATACATCCTTCACCAACGAATCCGCGGGACTGACGACTGGGTTTGGAACCATCGCCTCGAGCCTCGCCAACCTCGGTGTCTTCCGCGTCACCGGCGGGCAGTCACTCCGGATGGACGGCAGTTTGAGCAACTCCGGCACGCTCCGGGTCGACGACGGGGTGCTGCAGCTCAACTCGGCGACGAACCCCACCAACTCCGGCCTGATCGTCGTCAAGGACACCGGCGTGCTCGCGGGCTCGACAGTCTTGGCAAACACCGGCCGGATCGAGGGCGGCGGGCAGGTCAACATCGCCGTCGCCAACAACGCGGGCGGGCGCATCCAACCCACCGGCACACTCACCCTGGGTCGCGCCCTGACCGCCGCAGCCGGTTCGCAGATCAACCTCACCCCCGGCTCGACCCTGCTCGCCACCGGCGGGTTCGCGTCCAACGCCGGGCTGATCGCAATGTCCGGCGGCGCGCTCGACACTGGCAGCGGGACCATCACCAACGCCTCCACCGGGAACATCACCGGCTGGGGCATTCTCACCACCGGCGGGTTGCGCAACTCGGGGGCGATCACGCTCGCCGGGGGAACGTCGATCCTCAGCGGACCGGTCGTCAACGACGCCGGGCGGACGCTCCGCGTTCAGTCAGCCGTCGCGATCTTCACCGGCGCGGTCACCAACAACGGGAACATCACCGTCACCAGCGGCGACGCCATCTTCACCGGCGGTTTCAGCGGTGGGGC
>JBBRUM010000327.1:0-4674 GCA_038247815.1 Tepidisphaerales bacterium
CCGATCCGAACCTCAGCGCCCCGACGCCCCCCGGCCCCACGAGCGTCGCCCCCGACACGCCCCCGGACACGCGCACCGCGCCCAGCACCGTCGTAGCCGCGATCCGCGTATCCACCAGCGATGCGGCGATAAGTGTCCCCGTTGTTGTGCCCACGCTGATTTGCGAGGCGTTGATCGATCCCCGGGCGGTCAGTGCCATCCGTCCACCGACCTCAATCACGGCGTTGGAAACCGTCGTGAACGCGGATTTGGTCACGTTCCCCGGCACCCGAAGCGTGCCGCCGAACGTGCCGGCGACCAGCGACGAGATCGACGGAGTCGACAGCACGTCCTCCGAACCGTCGGTGTTGAGCATCGTACCCACCGTGAGGGTCCTGACGGCCGGGAGCGTCACGTCCGCGTCGATCACCCCGCTGATTCTCGCCTCGGTCATCGCCACCGCGCCTCCGACGGTAAGTGACCCGCCCGTCACGTCCCCGAGCTGCAGCTTGCCGACGCCCGCGAAGTTGTTCACGCCGGTCAGGTTCAGTCGCGGCGCAACCAAGCCCCCCAGCGGCGTCGTGAAGCTCAGGTGCGACAGCGACACCGCCTGGACCGACGAAAACGTCAGCGTCGAAGACCGCGATGTTCCGCTGAGTGTGAAGCTCACCGGGTCCGCGTTCATCGGGGCGCCGGATTCGAACCGTATCGTCCCCGTTCCCGGCCCCTTGATCGAGACGAGCACCGACACGCCGGCTGCGTTGGTGAACAGACCATTCGCCCGTCCCCCGAAGACGATTTCCCGTGGGGGTGGCGGCGGCGGGGGAGGGGTGGGGGGGCGTTCCCCGGCGGCGATCAGGTCGGCTGCCACTTTGCGATCGAGGTCGGAGATGAAGTACCGCTGCGCAAAGTTAAACTCCTCGCCGTTCATCAGTTGGGTGGCGATCAGATCGTTTCCCGGGCCGTTGCGATTGCCCAGGTGGTAGATGTTGCCCTTGGTCAGGGGAAGTGACCCGCCCATCAGGGTGATGGTTTGGGCTCCGGTGAAGGTCGGTTGGGCGGTGGCGTCGATTGAGATCAGTGTATCAAAGACGGACCGGTCGCCGGTGATGGGGAGTGCGCCGGTGGCGTCGTCGCGGAAGCCGTTCCAAAAGAAGGCGTGCCCGAGCTCGTGGAGGATGGCGGAGTAGGCGTCGATCTTTCCGGCGGGGATCGCCACACCCGAGGTCGCCCGACCGGCAGGGGCGGGGTCGAACCAAAGCGTTCCCTCCAGATAGCCGGGGTCGATGTTGAGTTCGATGTCGCCACCGGGCCTGGGTGTGTCTCCGTACCTTAATCTTGCCGTGGCGGTCTGATCGAAGATATTTTCCTTCACAATCGTCGTATCGAAAGACCGCGCCGACAACCGCCCAGCCGACCCCGACGACCCCGCCTGCAAGTTCACCGCCACCCGCATTTCCGCACCCACCCCCGGAATCATCCCCGCCCACTCGTTCCCTGCGAGTTCAATAAAATTGCGAATCGTCGGATACATGGCCGCGAACCGCTGGCCTGGATCGGAGAACGCGATGTCCCACGTCGCAGCAGCAAGCATCCGCCGAACTTCCAACGTCTCCCACAATGTCATAAGTCACCTGCATCACCAGACCCGCAACCATACCCCACGCCGACCCATCAACCACAGCAAAATCCTGTGTCGATTGCCCCGAACCACAATGACGAGCGCGGCAGCTTCCACACAGCGAACCTGCCCCTTTGGCAGGACGACACGGACTGTCCCCAGGTTTCAAAACGAGTGTAAGTGTCGCTCGATAATCGTGTTACCAATTCATCGGAACATGGCACACCCCTTGCAACGAGTTACGTGTTGCTGGCCGCTCGTTGCACTTTCGACTTCACGTTTAACTTTCCCCGGAGCGATTCATCATGGCAAAAATTATCGGTATCGACCTCGGCACGACCAACTCCGTCGTTGCCGTCATGGAAGGCGACCAACCCAAGGTCCTGATTAACTCGGCGGGTTCGCGCCTGACCCCGTCTGTCGTCGCGTTCACCGAGAAGGGCGAGCGACTCATCGGCAACATCGCGAAGAATCAGCAGGTGACCAACCCGAAGAACACGATCTTTTCGATCAAGCGTTTCATGGGCCGCCGCCACTCCGAGGTCGAGTCTGAAGAGAAGATGGTGCCCTACGAAATCACGGGCGCCCGGGAAGACATGGTGAAGGTGAAGATCCGCGGTAAGGAGCACACGCCGGAGGAAATCTCGGCGTTCATCCTGATGGACCTTAAGAAGACGGCAGAAGACTACCTCGGCGAGAAGGTCACCGAAGCCGTCATCACCGTCCCGGCGTACTTCAACGACGCGCAGCGGCAGGCGACGAAGAACGCCGGCGAGATCGCGGGCCTCAAGGTGCTGCGGGTTCTCCCCGAGCCGACGGCGGCTGCGCTGGCGTACGGGCTGGACAAGAAGAAGAACGAGAAGATCCTCGTATTCGACCTGGGTGGCGGCACGTTTGACGTGTCGGTTCTCGACGTGGGTGACGGCGTGTTCGAGGTGCTCTCGATCAACGGAAACACGCACCTCGGCGGCGACGACCTCGATGAAGTGCTGATTAACCACCTCGCCGAGGAGTTTCGCAAGCAAAACGGGATCGACCTGCGCAAGGATCCCATGGCCCTCCAGCGGCTTAAGGAGGCGTCGGAGAAGGCCAAGATCGAGCTCTCCTCAAACATGGAGACGACGATCAATCTTCCGTTTATCACGGCGGACGCCTCCGGCCCGAAGCACCTCCAGTTGACGGTGAGCCGTTCGCGGTTCGAGGAGCTCGTCCGCCCGCTTGTGGAGAAGTGCCGCCAGCCGGTGATCGACGCCCTCCGCGACGCGAAACTCGAGCCGGCGCAAATCGACGAAGTGGTGCTGGTCGGCGGATCCACCCGCGTGCCGATGGTGCAGAAGATGGTCAAGGACCTCTTCGGCGGGAAGGAACCCAACCGCTCGGTGAACCCCGACGAAGTCGTCGCGATTGGCGCGGCCATTCAGGGCGCAATCGCCAAGGGCGACGTCAAGGACATTCTCGTGCTCGATGCGACACCGCTGTCGCTGGGCGTGGAAACCCTCGGCGGCGTGATGACCGTGCTCATCGCCCGCAACAGCACCATCCCCACGAGCAAGACCGAAACGTTCTCGACCGCGGCCGACAACCAGTCGGCTGTGACGATCAACGTCCTGCAGGGCGAGCGTGAGTTCGCGAAGGACAACCGCCTGCTCGGGCAGTTCAACCTCGAGGGGATCCCGCCCGCGCAGCGCGGCGTGCCGCAGATCGAGGTCACGTTCAACATCGACGTCAACGGCATCCTCTCCGTCGCCGCCAAGGACAAGGGGACCGGCAAGGAAAACAAGGTCTCCATCGACAAGTCCGGAGGACTCTCGAAGGACGAAATCGAAAAGATGAAGCGCGACGCCGAATCCAACGCCGCCGACGACAAAAAACGCCGCGAACTTGTCGAGACCAAAAACCAAGCCGAGAACCTCATTTACTCCACCGAGAAGTCCCTGAAGGACTACGGCGAAAAGGTCGACGCCGCCACCCGCGCCGCAATCGAGTCGGCCACATCGACCCTCAAGGAAGCCCTCAAGCTCGACGACGCCGACCAGATCAAAAAGGCGATGGACGGCTTGTCGTCCGTTAGCCATAAGCTCGCCGAGGAGATGTACAAGTCCTCCGCCACCGGCCAACGCGCCGAATCCGGCGCGCCGGGCGCCGGCCCGGCCGAGCCCGAGGCGAAGAAGCCCGGCGACGACGTAATCGACGCCGAGTACGAAGTTAAGAAGTAACCACCCACCAGCTACCACAACCACGTACGGATCACTGTCCGTGGCAACCAACCGACCCCCGGGGCCTCCCCCCGGGGGTCATCTTTTTTTGGCGGAGGATTTTCTCTACCGGCGACCATGATCCCTGGGGCGACTCTTGTTGTGCATCAATCAACTCGCCCGGAAACTTCGCCGAATCCCAGCCCAACGCGACCTCGCTCTTCTCCAGCTCGACCTCCGCCGGGCAGACGATCAAGCGGAGTCAGCACCCTCCATCGCGGGCATGTCGACGGTCTCAGCCGTCACCATCGGCTTGTAGACCCGCGGCACGTCAAGAACGCCAAGCTCACCATCCCCGGCCCGTTCGACACCGCAGGCACCTTCACCGCCACGATCCTCGCGTCGTGCCCTCTCCCATCACACCACATTTCCCTTCTCCATCCTCCGGACGCGGGGTACACTTCCCCCATGCCGTCCGCCACCCCGACGCGACCCGCTGTCGACACCGCTGTCGACACCGCCACCGACACCGCCACCGACTCGGTCTTCCGCCTTTCTGTCGAGCAAGACCACGCGATGATCGATACTGGCGTCCTGAATGAAAACGACCTTGTCGAGCTCATCGATGGGGTTCTCACAGACAAAACGCCAAAAAACCGCCGCCACCGCGTCACCGTTACCAAGCTTAGCGCCGCGATTTTCTGGTTCCTGCCGCCCGGCTGGTTTCACCAGATCCAAGACCCGATTCATTTCCCCGACTCCGAACCCGAGCCGGACATCGCCGTCATCCGCGGCACCCCGGATGACGTCACAGATTCCCACCCGGCACCCCCCGACATCCTCCTTGTCGTCGAAATTTCTGACACCACCCGCCCCCTC
>JBBRUM010000328.1:0-4660 GCA_038247815.1 Tepidisphaerales bacterium
TCCCCCCCCGCGCACCAGCACCACGCAATCCCGCGGCGCCATCTCCAACTCGAGCATCCCCCCCGCGTACCGCACGGAAATCACCCCCGTCATCGGGTCCAGCGTCGCCCCCTCCAGCTCCCCGGGCAGGTCGAGCTCCACGCGCCCCAGCGGCAGGATCGTCGGCTGTTCCAGCCCCGCTACCAGCCCCGGCGGTTTCTCGAACACCCGCCGCATCCCCTCCACGTCCTTCGCCTCCAGCAGCTCCCGAATCCGCCCCAGCGACATCTCCTCCGTCCACGGCACTCCCCCCCGGTGGTCCCACAGGTCCGCCCGGCCGAGCGTCAGCTTCAGTGTCCGTCCTTCGCCCCACAGCATTAACCCCATTCGCCCATTGCCCAGCCACGGCCCGTCATGGCAGCCCCCACGAACCCCGCCGCTTGGAAACTCCCACTCGAAATTCGATTTCATGCTCACATACCACCCCATTCCCCCGCCGCCCGCAATCCCGCTCCTACCCTGTCCCCATGCTCAACGTCGCCATAGTCGGCTACGGCCGGATCGCCGCCGAACACGCCCAATGGATCCGCGCCGCCGGGCTGAACATCTCCGCCGTCTTCGACCCCACGCCCGCCCGCCTCGCCGTCGCCGCAGCCGCCGGCCTGCCAGCCGCCCCCACCCTCGCCGCCGCCCTCGCCACCGCCGACGCCGCCCTCATCTCCACCCCCACCAGCCTCCACGCCGACCACGCCACCGCCGCCCTCCTCGCCGGCAAGCACGTCATGGTCGAGAAACCCATGGCCCTGGACCATGCACAATCCCTCGCCCTCTGCGAGCTCGCCGAAAAGCTCGGCAAGACCCTCTCCGTCTTCCACTGCCGCCGGTGGGATGAAGACTTCCTCGCCGTCCGCTCCCTCCTCGCAGCCGGCACGCTCGGCAAGGTGTTCAACATCGAGTCCCGCCTCGGCCAGTACGCCAGTTGCGTCGGCCCGGCCGCCCGCGAATGGCGTCCCGGCTGGCGCACCGAAGCCGCTTTCGGCGGCGGCGGCCTGTACGACTGGGGCTCACACTTTCTCGACCAGCTCCAAATCCTCCTCGCCCCCGCCGCGCCCGTCCGCGTCTTCGCCCAGCTCCGCCCCGTACTCTGGTCAGCCGACTGCGACGACTTCGCCCGCGTCGCCATCGACTTCGACAACGGCATCTCCGCCCTCTGCGAGATCAACACCGTCACCTCCCGCCCCCTGCCCCGCTGGCACATCGACGGCACCAAAGGCTCGGCCAGCAGCCCACCCTCCCCCGAGTTCTCCACAACCACCTGGGCGAAATTGGAAGCAACGCCCCCAGCCCCGCCGGTCGCTCCCGTGTTCCACCGCCTCACCGAGCGCGACATCTGGCTGACCTTCGCCCGCGCCTGCCTCGGCCAGGGCATGCCCGCCGTCACCGCCCGCTCGGTCCTCCCCACCATGCGCCTACTCGACGCCGCCCGGGCCAGCTCCGCCGGCGGTCGCGCCGTTGAGCTCGTCCCCTAAACCGTCCCGATCGCCAGCGCCGACACCCCGCGGCCAACCGTCTTTGCGTCCAAGTTCACAATCCCGTCACCAGCCGGACCGTCCCAGCTCCAAGGGTTCCGCAGCCGCAACCCCGTCGCCCTACCGGATTCGTCCCGGATCACGCTCTCCACGACATATGCGTGGTTCTTCACCATCGGCACGTCATCAGGCAACGCCGACTTCGTCCCCAGCGTGACGATCTTCCCGGCCGCCAATTGCACGGCGATCATCGCCATCAGTCCCGAAGGTCCTCCCGCCAGCGCCGTCCCCGGAGCAACGGTCTTGCTCCGCATTCCCAGCGACGCGAACACATCCGACATCCACCCGCCCTTGTCGAGTCGCCCATAGCTCCCGCCCCGATCCAGCGCGTAGGCCTTCTCCACCAGTGCCACCCACAACGCATTCCCCCGCCCCAGGTCCGCGTACGCCGGCAACCGCGACGTACCCGACACCACCGGCAAATCCGCGTCCACCCGGTAATACGTCGCCGTCTTCCCCCGTATGAGTCGAACCGCATAGGTCCCGTCCCCCAGGTCCGTCACCGTCTGACGAATCACACTCGGGTCCGCAGCCGCCGTGCCCGCCAGCGTCACCAGGAAATAGCAGTTGTTCAGCGACCCCTGACTCACATCCGCAGCCGTCGGCCCGGACTCGGAGAACAGCGGATTACCGGTGAAATCCGCCGTGCCGGCTGCCACTTTGGTGAGCTTGGGCTCGCGCAGCGTCTCCCGCACGGATTTGACCGCTTTATTCGTCCCCTTTTCCACCGGCCTCCAAGCTTCCGACACCGTCCCCGTGATTTTCCCCACCAAAGAACCCACCGCCCGCGCCCCCGCCGGGGCCGCCGCGACATTCGCCCTGGAAAACACCTCCGGCAGCCGGTTCACCCCGCGCCGCGCCTCCAGCGGCGACAGGTCCGGCGTGCTCAGTCGAGTCTTTCTCCCCGCCCACAGCGCATCCGTCCCCTCGCCGCCTGAGAGTGTCGCCCTCGGCGAAGACGCCACAAGCGTGTCGTCCCCCGCGCCGCCCTCGAGCGCCACCGGCAACCCCACCCCAGCGGCAACAATGAGCTGGTCATCCCCACCCCCACCCGCCACCCGCACCGACGTCGCCCCGGCAAACGTCCCAACCCGCTGTCCCCCGGACTCGACCGTGATGCCAGCCGGGCCGGGACGAATATGGATCACGTCCGCCCCATCCGTCCCCAATACCGTCAACACCGCATCCGCCCCCAGCTCAGCCGAAACGGAGAGCATCCGCCGCGCCTCCAGCAGCTCGCATAAGACCGGCCGTGTTCCATGGGCAACCGACAACGCCACCTCCACGTTCTCCATCGGAACACTTATCATTCCCCTTGACCCACCACGTTCTGTCGCCCCCGCACCAATCCCAATTTCCACGCCCTCGGACGCGCCGCCCACCCACACAACCCCTACCACCCGCACAATCCCACCCCGCTCCCCCCCCCGATCCCCCCGGCTCCCCGGGCACCCCTTACCCGCCCGTCTCCTACTCCAGCTCCGACCCTTCCCGCGAGAAGTCGAACGTGAACATCCCGCAGAACTCCACGTCCAGCGTCGTCATCGGCGTGCGCTGCTTCCGCTCGACCGCCCAAATCGGCTTGTCCGATGTCGATGCGAGCGTCCCGGCGTCCCCCGGTTCGACCTCGGTATCCGTAAACAAGAAGTCCATCTTCGATCCTCCTCTAATGCCCAACATTATCCCTGAACATCGATAAGTCAACAATTCCTATAGGACTAGTCGAGATAAACCGTTTTCCCTCATTCGGAGCCTAAATCTGGTCCCCATATCTCCCACTTCTCACCTCTCCTCGCCCTTCATCGCGTGACACTTTAGCCCCGTGCACCTCCACCCCTCCCAGCCATCAGAACTTCTAACACGCCCGACACTCGCTCTTTCCACCTTGGCCAAGCGCCGACCGCCCTCAACGTGTCCCCAATTCTCCAGCGACCACCCTCTCAGTACCCGTCCCGCGTCTCCGTCCCGACCGAAAACTCGTTCACCAGCCAGTACCGCAGCGCGTCGATCGGGTGGTCGTGCACGCCGTCTTTTTTGGGCAGCTCGTCCCGGGTCAGCTTGGGGTAGTGGTACTGGCAGAGTGCCGCGATGAGCTTCCGGCAGCGCGGGTGCACCACGATTCTCGAGTCCTCGACCTTTCCCGAGCCCGGGCACACCAGCGCCCGGATGAGCTCGATCCCCTCGTGGATGCCCGACCGCCGCGATTTCACCACCCAGCCGAGGGACCTCAGCGCCTTGATCGAGCTGATGGCCGTTTGCTCGTTCCGCCCGTTGCCGGCTGGGTCGCAGAAGATTGTCGTCGTCGGCAGCGCGTGGGCTTTGAGCGCAAGATGGTGTTCGTCCACCGTAGTCTCTTTCACCAGGTACTCGTCGACAACGTACACCATTCCCGAGGGTGACCGCCCGATCCACAGCGCCACGAACGGCGCGGCGAACCCGAAGTCCACCCCGAGGGAAAGCTCCAGCCCGGCGATCTGCGACGCGTCGAAATCGCGGACGTGGGTTTTTCGGGAGAAGCGGGGGAACACGCGTCCCTCCCGGCTGGGGCGGCGACAAAGCATTTCGCTTTCCCAGCTTTCTATGGACATGCGTTTCTTGATGCGCAGGATGTCCTCGACCGGAACGAACCCGTGCGCCTCGGTCTTCGCCCGCCCGCCGCACTCGCCGAGCAAGCCGCAGGTGGCGCAGTCGCGCTCGGGCTCGCAAGGGGCCATCACATCGAGAATGCACCAGTGAATGATCCGCGTGCCGTGCGTGCGGGCGTGGTCAAGCACTTGCTCCATGAGTCCGTGCGTGCGGTGGTGGGTTGAGAACGCCTCGACGACGCCGGTGACCGGCCTGCCGTCGGCGAGCTTCATGGATCGCGTCGTCGCCGCCACCGCAGCCCACACGGCCGGGTCGAACAGCTCGACCTCGTCGCAGCGCATTTTTTGCACGCGCTGCCCGCGCACCGAGCGCTGGGATTGAGTGAGCACCGCAGCTGACGACCCGTCCTCGAAGACCACCTTCTTCGCCCGCGAGCGCGACTTGCTCAGTCGATCCTCGGCCAGCTCCTCGATGTCGGGCAGGAAGTGCTCCCACACCCGCAGCGA
>JBBRUM010000329.1:0-4660 GCA_038247815.1 Tepidisphaerales bacterium
AGGTAAAGGAGGGGGAAGAAGGTACTGAGGGACTGAGGCACTTAGGCACTCAGGGGCGGACGGGGGGAGGGAGCGGTGAGGACGGGGGCGTTGGTGGCGCGGGGTGGGGGGGTGGGAAGTTTTGGGTGGGGGGGATGTTGGGGTTTGGGGAGGGGGCTAGCGGGACGATGGGGTCGCTGATGGTGGACTTTGATCGGGCGGGGAGGGAGGGGGCGTTGTCGGTGTTGCGGGCGGTGATGGCGCGGGTGTTGGTGTCGATGCCGGCTGGGCGGGTGAGGTTGACGATGATCGATCCGGTGGGGCTGGGGGAGACGTTCGCAGGGTTTATGCACCTTGCGGATTACGACGAGCATCTGACCGGGCCGCGCATCTGGACGGACGCGGAGTCGATTGATCGCCGGATGCAGGACATGACGGAGCACATGGAGACGGTGATCCAGAAGTATTTGAGGAACGAGTACGAGACGATTGATGCGTACAACGCCCAAGCCGGGGAACTGGCTGAGCCGTATCGGTTTTTGGTGGTTGCGGATTTTCCGACGGGGTGGAGCGCGGAGGCGTTGCGGAAGCTGGTGAGCGTGCTGGCGTCGGGGTCGCGGTGCGGAGTGCATGTGCTTGTGGCGCGGGACGCGCGGGTGGGGTTGGAGAGGAGGGTGCTCGAGGATGTGAGGGCGGGGGTGACGGGGGTGGAGGTCAGGGTTGGGGAGGAAGGCACAGAGGCACAGAGGGACAGAGGTACAGAGGGGGAGACGGGGGGAGGAGGCACTAAGGGAAAGGGGGGGGAGGGGGTGCGGTTGAGGTGGAGGGATGAGGTTTTTGGGGGGTTTGAGGTGGTGGCGGATGTTGAGCCTTCGGATGCGGTGCTGACGGAGTTGTGTGGGGTGGTGGGGGAGGGGGCTCGGCGGGCGAATCGGGTTGAGGTGGATGTGGGGGCGGTCTTGCCGGCGGTGGGGCAGAGGTGGACGGGGAGCACGGCTGAGGAGTTTCGCGTGCCGGTGGGGCGGAGCGGGGCGACTCGGCTGCAGTATTTGAAGCTGGGCAAGGGCGTGAGTCAGCATGCGCTGCTGGCGGGGAAGACGGGGTCTGGGAAGAGCACGCTGCTGCATGTGCTGGTGACGGCGAGCGCGCTGTGGTACTCGCCGGACGAGGTGGAATTTTACCTGATCGACTTTAAGAAGGGCGTGGAGTTTAAGACGTACGTGGACGGGAAGCTGCCGCATGTGAAGGCGGTGGCGGTGGAGAGCGATAGGGAGTTTGGGCTGAGCGTGTTGCAGAGGTTGGATGCGGAGCTTTCGCGGCGGGGGGAGATGTTTAGGAGGGCGGGGGTGCAGGATATTGGGGGATATAGGGGGAGGGAAGGCAATGAGGGGAGGGAAGGTACTCAGGCGCCGAGGCACTCAGGCACCGAGGGGAAGAGGGGCGTGGGGTTGGCGCGGGTGGTGTTGGTGGTGGATGAGTTTCAGGAGTTTTTTGTCGAGGATGACAAGTTGGCGCAGGAGGCGGCGGGGCTGTTGGATCGGTTGGTGCGGCAGGGGCGGGCGTTTGGGATGCACGTGGTGCTGGGGAGTCAGACGATTGGGGGGAATGCGGGGTTGCCACGGGCGACGATGGGTCAGATGGCGGTGCGGGTGGCGCTGCAAACGAGCGAAGCCGACAGCGCGCTGATTCTGGGCGACGGGAACACGGCTGCCCGACTGCTGACCCGGCCGGGCGAAGCGATCTACAACGACAACGGGGGGTTGCCGTAGGCGAACAGTCCGTTTCAGGTGGCTTGGCTGGGGGAGGAGCGGAGGGACAAACTGTTGGCGGAGGTGGTGCAGGAGGGTAAGAAGCGGGGGTGGACGTATGACGCGGTGGTGTTCGAGGGGAACAAGCCGGCGGACTTGGTGGGGAACCGTGACATGGTTCGGCTTGCGGGTGGGAAGGAGAAGGGGGTTGCGCTGATCGGCGACCCCGTGGCGATCAAGCCGACGACGCGCGTAACTCTCCGCAGTCAGCCCGGGGCGAACGTGCTGCTGATCGGTCAGCAGGAGGAAGCCGCGATGGCGACGATGCAGGCGATGGTGATGTCGCTGGCGATGGGGGGGGATGTGCGGTTTGTGGTGCTGGAGGGGACGGTGGAGGGGTCGGGGTTGAGGGGGGGGCTGGTGGGGATGGGAGGGGGAGGGGGAGAAGAAGGCACTGAGGTACTGAGGCGATTAGGCACTGAGGGGGGGAGGGGCGGAGTAGTGCGGGTGGATTTGGTGGGGGTGGAGTATCGGGAGGCGGAGGAGGCGATCGGGCGGGTGCATGGGGAGATGCGGCGGAGAGAAGGGGAGGGGGGCGATGGTGGGGAGCGGATTGTGGTGATGATTTATGGGTTGCAGCGGTATCGGGGGCTGAGGAAGAGCGGGGAGGATTTTTCGTTTTCGATGTCGGGGGAGGAGAAGAAGTTGTCGGCTGACAAGATGCTGGCGGAGATTGTGAAGGAGGGGCCGGCGGTGGGTGTGCATGTGGTGGCGTGGGCGGACACGCTGTCGGCTGTGGAGAGGGTGTTTGACAGGGGGCTGATGAGGGAGTTTGACAGTCGGGTGCTGTTTCAGATGAGCGCGAACGATTCGAGTGCGTTGATTGACTCGCCGGCTGCGAATCGGTTGGGGCAGTATCGTGGGCTGTTGTTTAGCGAGGAGCAGGGGACGCTGGAGAAGTTTCGGCCGTTTGGGGTGCTGGGGTTGGAGGGGCGGGTGTGAGGGGAGAGGGTGTGGTTATGACTTGGGCGTAACGGATGTTCTGGCGGGTGCGAGTGGCGCGTCGGGGGCGCGGTCGCGAGAGGTTTTGGCGGCGCAGGTTGAGCAATCCGAGGCGAGATTGATGCGGTTTGAGAGGTTGGGTGGGAAGGGGATGTGGCAGGGGGAGGCGGTCAAGTTGTTGCTCGGGGAAGTGGGGGCGTGAGGCGGTTGACGTGGGGATGCGGCCCTCAGCCAGAGGAGAGCAATGGGCGGGACGCTCGCGGCTGTGGCAGTGGGTGAACTTCGGAGTGGGGGAGGCGGATGGGAAATTTGTGAATGGGGAATAGTCGGGGCGGGATCGCGTGGTGGCGTTGCCGGAGGACGAGCAGGGGGAGCTGGTTCGCTGGGTGGTGGGAAATCTTGAAGGGGCGGGCGAAGTCGGCGAGGCCAGCGGCGAGGCGCGCTATTGAACGCCGGATAGCGGAAGCGGGTGCGATTGAGCGAGGTTGGCGCGAGGCGATGTAAGATTTGAGCAAGGCCGTGGGTGGCGAGCGAGGGAAAGGTCGAGCGCGTCGTGCCAGCGCGGAGTACGGGGGATGACTTGGGGGGTGAAGACGGGTGGTAGGTTGGGTGGGGGTGGTCCTACGATGGCTGACCATGGCGAAGAAGATGAAGGCGCTGGTGAAGCGGGAGCGGAAAGAGGGGCTTTGGCTGGAGGAGGTTGCGGTTCCGGAGATGGGGGTTAATGATGTGCTGATCCGGGTGGAGCGGACTGGGATTTGCGGGACGGACGTGCACATTTACAACTGGGACGCGTGGGCGCAGAAGACGATTCCGGTACCGATGGTGGTGGGGCACGAGTTCGTGGGGCGGATCGTGGCGATCGGGAGCAATGTGCACGACGTAGCCGAGGGCGACGTGGTGAGCGGGGAGGGGCATGTGGTGTGCGGGAGGTGTCGGAATTGCCTGGCGGGGAGGCGGCATTTGTGCCCGCATACGCGGGGGGTGGGGGTGAACCGGGCGGGGGCGTTTGCGGACTTTGTGGCGTTGCCGGTGACGAACATTTGGCACCATGACAAGACGATTGATCCAGACGTGCAGGCGATTTTTGATCCGTTGGGGAACGCGGTGCACACGGCGTTGAGCTTTAATGTGTTGGGGGAGGATGTGCTGATCACGGGCGCGGGGCCGATCGGGTGCATGGCGGCGGCGGTGGTGCGGCATGCGGGGGCGAGGCATGTGGTGGTGACGGATGTGAACCCGTGGCGTCTTGAGCTGGCGATGAAGCTGGGTGCGACGCGGGTGGTGGACGCGCGGAGCGAGAAGTTGAAGGAGGTTCAGGAGGAGCTGGACATGCGAGAGGGGTTTGACGTGGGGCTGGAGATGAGCGGGAACGGGGGGGCGTTTCGGGAGATGCTGGCGAACATGGCGCACGGTGGGAAGGTGGCGATGCTGGGAATTCCGACGGAGCGGGGGGGGGAGATTGCGATCGATTGGACGACGGTGGTGTTCAATATGCTTACTTTGAAGGGGATCTACGGGCGGGAGATGTACGAGACGTGGTACAAGATGACGGTGATGATTCAAAGCGGTCTGGACATCGCGCCGGTGATCACGCACCGGTACCGGGCGGAGGAGTTCGAGAAGGGATTCGAGGCGATGCGGAGTGGGAGGAGCGGGAAGGTGATCCTGGGGTGGGCGTAATGGTTGTTGGCGACAAAAACACGAGGGAGAACGGAGAAACACATTTTACATCAGATAATCGAGATGAAGACGAAGAGGGTAAGAGTCGTCGAAGTTTATGTATTTGAAATGTTGATTGCATCGTCTCTGAGTTGATCTGTGTTCTCTATGGTTTCTCAGTGTCTATGTGACTCCGTGGTGAACATTTCTTGAACGGGAGCGCGTTATGTACGGTGGAATGAAGGAGCATTTGGAGAGGGCGTTGGAGG
>JBBRUM010000330.1:0-4598 GCA_038247815.1 Tepidisphaerales bacterium
CTGCGAGCGCAAACAAAACTCATGCGCCGAGTTGAACGAACGTTAACGGAAGATCGGCGGCTCATGGCTAGGCTCCTTTCTTCGGGCGAAGACGTCGTTTTCGCCGCAATTTGTCGAGAGAATCAACCGGGAGAAACATGCGCCGCAACGCCCTTTCATTCGCCGCCCTCGCCACCGCCCTGTTCGGGTCCACCGCGATGGGTCAGGTCATCATCACCGAAATCCACTACAACCCGGCCGGCGGGGAAACCGCAGCCTCGGAGTGGATTGAGATTTTCAACACGACCAACGCCGCCATCGACCTCACCGGCTGGAGCTGGGGCGACGCCCAAGATGCCACTTACTACCCGGCCTTTCCAGCCGGCACGACCCTCGGTGCCGGCCAAGCCGCCGCGCTGATCTTCCAGTCCTCCGCCGCCGACGCCATCAACGCCACCGACATCTTCCGCTCGATCTGGGGCGCAAGCGTCAACGTCATCCCCAGCATCGCCGCCACCGCCAACGTCTCCCTCGCCAACGCCGCCACGCCCACCAACGAACGCGTCGTCATCCGCAACCCCGACCTCGTCGAAATCGACAGCGTCAATTACGAGAACGCTCTCAACGGCTGGGCCGACGACACCGGCTTTTCCAGTATTTACCTGCTCCCCACCGCCTTGTCCGCCACCGCCAATGACATCGGTTCGAACTGGGCCAACTCTGTCGCCGGCGTCGACGGCGCGAACAACGCGCTGATCATCAACCCGCTGATCACCCCCGCCCCGGTTCCGAGCGCCACCAACAACAACGCTCTGGACATCGCCTCCCCGGGATTCGTGGCGGCTGCGGTTGTTCCCCCCTTCATCAAGGGTGACTTCAACTTCGACGGCGAAATCCTCGACTCGGACATCCAGCTCTTCGTCGGCGCCCTCACCGGCGACTTCGCCAGCCTCGTCGCCCTCTTCCCGGAACGCACCGAAGCCGACTTCGCCTTCATCGGCGACTTCAACAGCGACGGCGAAGTGCTCGACTCGGACATCACCGGCTTCGTCGCCGCCCTCCTCGGCGGCGGCGGCCGCGTGACCGCCATCCCCGAGCCGGCCGCCCTCGGCTTGCTCGCTCCGGCCGGCCTGCTGCTGGCGCGTCGTCGTCGGTAATCGACTTCTCCGAATCTCCCCGGGGGCACGAGGTTGTCAATCGACCTCGTGCCCCCGCTTTTCAAGTTTGTCCCACCCCATCTCCATGCAATCCACCCCACATGCACGCCGCGCTGGAGCTCTCCTCCTTATTTCCTTGGCCACGTCCTACGCAGTAGCACGCGAGGTGCCAGTAGCCCCGGTAGCAGTCACAGCCCGCGGCACGGTGTACGCCGACACCAATCACAACGGCAGGCGGGACCCCGGCGAAAACGGCCTCCCCGGCGTCCGGGTATCCGATGGCGTTTCCATCGCCTCCACCGACGCCCAAGGGAAGTACGCCCTGGGCCTCGCCTCCGATGATGTGACGATCTTCGTCATCAAACCCCGCGACTACGCCGCCCCCGTCGACAACCTTCGTCTCCCCCGCTTCTACTACCACCACAGCCCCGCCGGAACCCCCGACGACACGTTCGTCTACTCCGGCCTCGCCCCCACAGGCCCGCTACCTGAGTCGGTGGACTTCCCGCTGACCCCCAGCCCCGAGCCGGATAAGTTTCGCATCGTCCTCTTCGGCGACCCGCAGGCGTACACCACCGCCGAGCAGACCTTCTACGCTCGCGACGTCGTCTCCGAGTTCGCGCGCCTCGGCCCCGACATCGCCTTCGGAGTCGCCTTGGGCGACCTCGTCGGCGACAACCTCAACCTCCTGCACCCCTACAACCAGTCCAACGCCCTCGCCGGGTTCACCTGGTACAATGTCATCGGCAACCACGACCTCAACTTCGACGCCACGACCGACCTCCACTCCGACGCCACCTTCCGACGCGTCTATGGCCCCTCCTCATACGCATTCCAATACGGCAAGGCCCACTTCCTCGTCCTGAACAACGTCTATTGGCGCGGCTTCGACGGTCTCCGTGCCGACGGCCACGCCAAACGCGGGCAGTACCACGGGGCCCTCCGGCCCGATCAGCTCAAGTTCATCAAAGCCTACGTCGACACCGTCCCCACCGACGAGGCCGTCGTCATCCTCACCCACATCCCGCTCTTTTCTGGCGAATCCGGCGACCCCACCCCCGCACAGCACACCCCCGAGTTCAAAGACCTGCTGGCGATCCTGGCAAGGCACCCCAACACTTTCTCCGCCAACGGCCACACCCACTGGAACCTCACCTCCGTCATTGGCGCCTCCCGCGGCTACAAAGGCCCCCCCGGCGGCGAGCACATCCACCACAACGTCTCCACCATCGCCGGAAGCTGGTACGCCGGAATGCCCGATGAGCGCGGCGTGCCGGTCTCAATGCAACGTGACGGTACTCCCCGCGGGTATGCCATCGCCGAGTTTGATGGCCCGAAGTTCTCCGTCCGCTACCAAGCCCTGGGCAAGCCCGGCTCGGAGCAGATGCGGATCCACGCCCCCGACGTCGTCCTCCGTTCCAGCAACACCCTCCCCCTGCTGGTCAACGTGTTCGACGCCTCCGAACGGTCACAGGTCCTCTGCCGCTTCCTCGGAGGCAACGGTCAGCCGCTCACCAGCGCCTGGGCGCCGATGACCCGCACCCGCGCGATCGATCCGGTCTACGCCGCCCAACACGCCGACAGCGTCGCCTGGGCCGCCGCCGTCCCCGGCCGACGCACGCTCACCGCACCCGCCGCGATCGAACACTTCTACACCGCCGAGCTCCCCGCCGACTTCTCCTCCGGGCTCTACGCAATCGAGGTCCAAACCACCAACACCTACGGACAAACCTTCACCGCGCGCCACCCCGTCCGATTCGTCGAATCGCAAACCGAGTTTTCCGCCCTGGACGCCACGAGCACCCGCGTCCCCCGCCACGGCAGCCGAGCCGCCCGAGACGCCACCACCCGCCCCGCCCCCCCACCAATCACACCCGCCGTCTTCGATCCCGCAAACCCCAACCCCCCCAAAACCAAATCGCCATGAAAAATTCGCCCCGGCGCGCAGCCAGATCGAAACCTCGGAAGAAGAGGTAAGCGCCGCGGTTCGATGAAAGTGAACTTGGAGGTCTTCTTTTGTCATCTACTCGACACCCAATGCAACGCCTGAACAACCTTAACGCAACATCAATCCATCTGTTCTCCGGCGCGGCAGTCGTGTCCCTCATGACGGCGAAGCAATGACCCGAGCAAGCCAGTCGAACCCGAAACCCAAACCACTCGATTTTCTGATCGCACTTCAACCAACACCAACCATGCGAAACATCCCCACACGCGTCGCCTTCACCCTCGTCGAACTGCTCGTGGTCATCGGCATCATCGCGGTGCTGATCTCGATCCTTCTTCCGGCGCTCGGGCGGGCGAGGCAATCGGCTGACGCGCTCAAATGTCAGTCCAACCTCCGCCAACTCGGGCTGGCCACCGCCCAATACGTCGGGGCATACAAGAACACGCTACCCTACCCCACCACCACCTTCGGACCCGACGCCCTCTGGTACAACGCGCTCGATCCGTATCTCGGCGCCAAACCCGGGCGCACCGGTGCAACCGGCGTCGCCGCTCAACGCGCCTACACCCCCATCAAGCAGTGTGTCGTCTGGCAAGGCTCGGGGGCCAATGCCCGATCCAGCGGCGGCCAAGACCCCGTCTGGGAGTTCGCCCGCACGTACAAGATGAATTCGTTCCTCCGCAAGAACAACCTCCCCGCCAGGCGATCTCCAACCAACCCCACCCAAACCACCACATACGGACCCGCTCGGATCACCGACATCAAGAACTCCTCCCAGCGGGTCTATATCGGCGACGGAGTCTCCGTCGATACCACCGGCGAAACCGCCGACAACTTCGAGTCCGGACAGTTTTCCTTCGAAGTCAACGACCCCACCCAAGCCAACCCCGCCATCCGCCACCTCGGCGGTGCCAACATCCTCTTCATCGACGGACACGTCGAAAGCGTCAAGCTTCCCACCATTGCCAAAAACCTCCGAAGCCCCTCGGCGTTCATCAAGGTCAAGTCTTGGCAAAGTGAGTTCCTCGACGCCTCGGGCCAACAGGTTTCCGTACCTGCCGGCAGTCACCTCGCGCTTGAGCAGCTCGGCTACACCCGAAACCCCAAGATGCCACTCATCTGGTCCGAGCCGGGCAAACTCCACCGCTGAATCCTTGATGCTTTCGACCCCCACAAAAAGCTGCCCGCCGACGCAGGGTCGGCGGGCTTCTCGTTTATCAGACCCCACATTCCCCCCCGCCTCCTCTTTTTTTACACCCCGACTTCCTGATCCCGGTTGAAGTACAGCGCCCCTTCGAACCAGCCGGGGGCGGCTTCGCGGCATCGCAGGAGCGTGCAGTGGGCTTCGAGAATCTGACCGTTTGGCAGCGCGAGCCGGATCATTCCGCCATATCCGAGGGGCAATCTGTGTCGTGTAATAAACCCCACGCCGCGGGCATCAAGGTCGCGCGTGAACAGCGTCCAAGGGTCGGTTTCGGGGAGGTCCGAGAAAAGGCGAAGGACGGCTTGTGTCC
>JBBRUM010000331.1:0-4567 GCA_038247815.1 Tepidisphaerales bacterium
GGTGCCGGCGGGGACGCTGCTGATGTTCACGATGAGCACTCTGCACCGTGCGACGGCGATGACAGCCGAGGAGGGGGCGCGGTACTCGCACCATCTTGTGTACCGGTCGGGAAGGCACGATTTTCAGGGGTACCACCAGTGGTCGAAGTTGGGTGAGAACGCTGACTTAGAGGGGTTTGTGACTTCCGCCATGCCGGAGCAGAGGCACGCATTGGGATTTCCGCCGCCGGGGGACGAGTACTGGACACCGGCGACGTTGAAAGCTGTGAAACTGCGGTATCCGGGGATGGATGTCGGGCCGTATCGTGCAAAAAAATAATCTGCGCTACACCTGTCGGGATTGTGTTGCACGCAAGCATTGAGTTACTACCATCTTGGTGGTCGGCCCCCACCCCGGGGCTGTCGTGGTCGCCATGTTGAAACTGCGATGCGGCTTCTGGCGGCAGTAAAGAGCGTTCCCGAGATCCCCCCCGAGACCCCCGGAGATATCAAGCGATGCGCGAGAGTTTGACCCCACGCGGTGTGTTTTCACGATCGGTGTTTTCCCTCACTTTGGCTGCATCGCTGGTGGCGTTGCCGTCGGCGATGTTGGCGCAGGACAAGGCCGGCGGGCCGCCGGCCGGCGCGGCGGCGGGGGCGGCGGCGGGGGAGCGACCCTCGGGGTTGCCGAAGATGGAGGAAGTGTTGAAGGAGTTGTCCGCGGTGCCGTCGTCGGGCGGGGCGGGGCTGATGACGTTTTACCGCCATGACTCGTCGGACCCGTCGAAGGACCACACGCGGTTGCTGGTGCTGGTTCCGCGTGCGTTGCAGAACACCGATTTGATGATGGCGAACTCGATTAGTCGGGGGCCGAACTTCGGGTTTCCACTGGACGATGGGGTAATGATTCGGTGGGAGCAGTCGGGGAACCGGCTGCTGCTGATTGCGCCGGACACGCGACTCAAGGCCGAGTCGCCGAACGTGATCAACGCGGCGGTGAATAACACGTACCGGCCGACGATTTTGGCGGGTTTTCCGATTTTGGCGGTGGACAACGGCGGGGGGGTGCTGTTTGACATCTCGCCGATGCTGTTTTCGGGCGCGTCGGGGATCGGGATTCCGACGCCACTGGTGCGTCGGGATTTGTCGCGGATCACGAAGGTCAAATCGTTCCCGGAGAATGTACTGGTGGACGTGGACATCGCGGTGGGCGCTCCGGGTCAGCCCGGCAACACGACGGTCGGCGTTTCGTACGCGTTCCGCCGCTTGCCTGCGCTGGGGTCATACACCCCCCGGATGGCGGACGAGCGGGTGGGTTATTTCACGACGGTTCGCCAGGACTGGACGACGAAGTACAGCGAACGCGACACGATTCAGCGGTACGTCAACCGTTGGAACGTCAAGAAGCAGGACCCGTCGCTGGAGCTGTCTCCACCGGAAAAGCCGATTGTGTTCGTGGTTGAGAAGACGGTTCCGATCCAGTTCCGCAAGTACGTCGCCGAGGGGATTCTGGACTGGAACAACGCGTTTGAAAAGATTGGCATCTCGGGCGCGATCGTGGTGCAGCAGCAGACGGACGACAACGAGTTCAAGGACATCGACCCCGAAGACGCCCGTTACAACTTCATCCGCTGGATCGTGACGGGGCAGGGATTTGCGATGGGGCCCAGCCGGCCCGACCCGAGGACGGGCCAACTGCTTGACGCGGACATCATCTTCGACGACTCGATGGTGCGGTTCTACGTGGAAGACCTGGACATCTTCGGGCCCAAGGCGTTGTCGGCCGAGCTGGGAAACTCGATGATCGAGTTTTTCCGCGACAACCCGGCGTTTTTGCCGACGGGTGTGGAGCTGGGTAAGGTCGACCGGGAGTTGATACGAGCGTCCGGCGAGCAGTTGTTGCGTGACACCGCCGAGGGGCAAGGCACATCGGACAACGCGGTTGCGCGGTGGACGAAGAGGACGCGGGAGAACCGGGAATGCTCGATCGGCAACGGTTTGCGGAACCAGATCAACTTGGCGCGGTTGGCGGCTGCGGCGGCGGGGGGCGGGAAGAAGCTCCCGGAGCGGCTGGTGGGTCAGATTATCAAGGACATCATGGCGCACGAGGTGGGGCACACGTTGGGGCTGAGGCATAATTTCAAGGGGAGTGTTTGGCTGACCAACGAGGAGATCAAGAAGGCGCGGGATGCGGGCACGCCGACGTGGGCGTCTGTGATGGATTACAACCCGCTACTTTACTTTCCGGGCGACAAGATCGAGGAGCTGAAGTACATCACCTCGCCGGGGATTGGGCCTTACGACTACTGGGCGATTGATTACGGGTACTCCGCACCGGCGAGCGGGAAGAGCGAGTCGGACCATTTGCTGGCGATTGCGGCGAGGAACACGGAGAAGGGGCTGCTGTACGCGACGGACGAGGACGTTGTGGGGCTGACGTCGCCCGACCCGACGGCCAACCGTTTCGACATGGGAGCCGACCCCGTGGCGTGGGCGAAGATGCGGATCGAGTTCGCCGACGGGCTGCTGAAGACCCTGCCCGAGTGGGCAGTGCAGAAAGACGACCCGAACTATTACCTGCGTGATATTTATTCGAGGTTGATGTTCGAGCGGGTGCGGTACATTCCGTTTGCGGCGCGTCAGGTTACGGGTCAGATTCAGTCGCGTTCGAGGGCGTCGGACCCGAACGCGCCGGCTGCGTTTACGCTGATTGATCCGAAGGTTCAGCGTGAAACGCTGAAGTTCATCAACGACACGCTGTTCACGGAGGAGTTTTTCAACAAGGACGCTGCGATTTTGAACAAGTTGGGCGTTTCCCGGTGGTCGGACTGGGCGTCGACGCCGGCGGGTCGGACGGACTTCCCGGTACACGCGGCAGTTCTTTCGTACCAGACGGGTACGCTGGCGGCGCTGACCAACGCGATGGCGCTGCAGCGTGTCTATGACGCGGAGCGAAAGTCGGCTGCGGAGGACAAGTTTACCGTTGCGGAGCTGATTACGTCGGTGCGGGACGGGATTTGGTCCGACCTCGAGCGGGCCGGTGGCCGGTTCACGGACGCCAAGCCGATGATTCCCTCGTTCCGACGGAACCTTCAGCTTCAGTACCTGCAGAACGTGCTGTCGCTGGCTGAGCTGAAGTCGACGTCGCCCGTTTCGGCGGACGTGCAGAACATGATTCGCCTGTCGATGCGCGAGTTGTCGGGCAATATCGGCAAGGCGATGGAAGGCAAGGACCGACTGGACTTCGCAACCCGCGCCCACCTGACCGAAGCCAAGACGCGGATCGACCGGATCATCGACGCGCCCTACGTGCCGGGCGGTGCGGGCGGCGGCGGAACGATCATCATGATGATGGGTCGCGAGGGTGAGGCGGGCGTGCCGCCGACGGGTCCGGCTGCCCCGACGGGCAACTAGGGCTGAGTTTTCGCCCGTGTTCCGGCGACGGATCAACGAATATCGCCCCCGCCGGGGTAGTTCCGGCGGGGGCGATTTCTTGCCATCCGTCTATTTTGGGTGAGCGGACGCCGGTTTTCGGCGTATGTTCTTAGTGGACAACTGGGGGCGACTCACTTTGGAATGGACCCGATGAATCGTGGAATGATTGGTTTGATGGCCCTTGTCTACCCGTCGCTGGCGTGGGGTGGGACGGGGGAGATGTTGGTGTTTCTGGCTCCGGGGACGGACGCGGCGGCGTTTGCGGCTGGGCACGGACTCGAGTTGAAGTCGACGTTGCGGTCGACGTCGGATGGTCATGTATTCGCGCTGGCTTTGGGCAGACGCGCGGCGGTGTCGTTGGTGGAGCTTCGCGGGGATCCTGCGGTGCGGTCGGCGGTTTCCAACGAGCGGACGAATCCGATGGTTCGGCAGTCATTTACACCGAACGACCCGCTTTTTTTTGCGTCGGATTCCGTGTTTAGCGGGTATGCGGGTCAGTGGTATCTGTCGAACCCAGCCGTGCCGGGCCGGGACGTTCGGATTTCGGGCGCCTGGAACCGTGGGTTCACGGGGCAGGGCGTGGTGGTGGGGGTGGTGGACGACTCGATCGACCTGGATCACCCGGACCTCGCGGGCAACGCGTCGCCGGAGAACAGTTTTGACTTCGGGCAGAACGACTTTGGTCCCAATGCGGTGAACAGTTCGGACCGGCATGGGACGTCGGTGGCGGGGATCATCGCGGCGCGTGGCGGGAACGGGATCGGGATGACGGGGGCGGCGCCGTTTTCGTCGCTGGCTGGGCTGCGGGTGGACTTCCCCGCCCAGACGGTCGCGATGTTTGTCGACGCAACGTTGTACCGGTCGTCGGGGGCGAACACGACGATCAAGGTTAAAAACCACTCGTACGGAGTGAACGCGCCGTTCAACCCGACATCCGAGGATGTGGCGGCCTTGGCGATTTCGGCGGCGGCGGGGACGATCCACACATTCTCAGCCGGGAACAACCGGGGCGCAGCCGGGCAGGACGCGAACAAGAAGGATCTGCAGAAGTCGCCCGACTCGATCACGGTGGCGGCGCTGGGGTCGTCGGGGGTGTTTGCGACGTATTCGAACTTCGGGGCGTGCGTGTTTGTGACGGCGCCGAGTTCGTCGA
>JBBRUM010000332.1:0-4493 GCA_038247815.1 Tepidisphaerales bacterium
CCCGCATTCGGCCCGGCAGGACCGCGGCAGACAGGCCACCAACGGTAACCGCCGCACCGGACCGTCGCAAAGCCGTTAGACCCAGACCGCGATCAGCATTGACAGTAGCGACGTGCCCACGGCGACGGCGAGCACGAGCGCCTCGTCGCGCTTTCGGCGTTTGACCGCCTCCGGCGACATGTTGAGGGTGCAGGTGCCCCGACCGAACCAGCGACGCTTTACGTTTCCGGAACTGCCCATGACTTTGCTCCATTTAAACCAGACACCGATTGCGATCCCGAGACACGACGCCCCGTTCTGCGTCTCGTTTGGCGAACGACCGGACCGAGGAAGACCCCGACTGTAAACAGTCTTCCTCGGCGGATTTTTCGACCCCTCTCGAACACCTCGTCTATCGCCCGGATGTGCCCGTTGACCTCGGCGAGGGCTTCGGCGTCCAGCCAGGCGGTTTCGACCCGCCCCCATATCTGCTTGGCCGGCCCGTCGCCCACCTCCAGACCCACCTCCAGTGCCTTCCCGACCGAACGAACCGACATCCGCCCGAGCGATGCAACCAGACTCTTGGCGAGCTTGGCGTTGCGCGGCGGCTTACCGTCTCCGGGAGACTCGCCGATGTCGAACCGGAACCGGCGGGCGGCGAGATCGAAAACGGCTTCGGTGCGACCGCGGACGACGCGGTCCTCGGCCCGGACGACCAAGCCAGACTTCACCAGCAAGCGGACGTGGTGGTACAACCCGTCGGCTTGGCGGGCCATGGCCTGCCCGAGTTCGGCGATCGAACACGGGGAGATCATGCGTAGGAACTCGACCACCTCGAACCGCACCGGCGAGGTGACGGCGGCCCACTCGGCGCGGGTGGAGACGACGAATTCCTTTCCGACGACGGGCATTGGCAACAATCCTAGCTTCGATTGAAAAGATGTCAAGTATTTCAACGACCACGTTCTTGGGTGCCGTCTGTTGTCGGACGGTTTATTCCCGAAGTCGGCGTTCTGTGTGGTCGGGTCCGGCCGCCCAGCGGACGCCGCCGGACGCGGTGGGCGTGCGGCGGACCCAGACGGGGGAGGCGAACGCGGCGGACATGTGCCGCGAGGTTAGAACTTTCAGCGCCGGACCACAGGCCACTGGCTTGCCGCGGGAAAGAAGTAGTGCTGTGGTCGTGGCGGCGGGGAGTTCCTCGACGTGGTGGGTGACGATGAGTTGCGTGACGCGGGGCGACGGGTGGGCCATGGCGGCGACGACTTGTTCGCGGGCGACGAGGTCGAGGTGGGCGGTGGGTTCGTCGAGGAGGATGAGGCGGGCGGGGTTGGCGGCGGGCTTGGTCGGGGGGATGGGCATGCGTGCCCGGGCGAGCAGGGCGCGGAGTCGTTCGCCGGCTGAGGAGACGCCCCAGCGGAGCTCGCCGCGGAGGCCGACGCCTCGGAGCAGGGAGCGGGCGGACCGCGCCTCAGCGGGGCTGGGCTGGTCATACATCACGAGGTGTCCGCGGCCGCCGGTGGCGACGACTTCGAGCAGGGACATTGCCGGCGCGAAGTCCAGCGTCCCACCCGCCCCGCCGACGAGTCGAACACGCTTGCGCAGTTCTGCCACGTCCGTCTCGCCGAGCTTTCGCCCGAGGACCCACACCTGGCCCTCGGTGGGGAACTCGTAGCCCTCGATGACGCGGAGCAGCGTGCTCTTGCCCGACCCATTGGGGCCGACGACCGCGCAGGTCGAGTCGGCGGATACATCGAGGTTCACCCCGCGCAGGATCCACCTGCCGTCCCTGCGAACGCCGACACCCCTCAGCCGCACCGCCACTGGCCCGTCCATAAGGCGAAGACTAACGTCTCTTCCCATGTCACACACGCACCGAAGATTCGTGCCCGCGACCCTGACCCTGACAGATTTCGCCTCCGTCGAGCCGCTTTACCGCTCACTGATCGCGCGGCCGGTCCACAACGAAACCGACCTCGAAAAGCTGCTGCTGGATTTTTCCGAGCTTTCCAGCGTGGTCGACGAGCACGGAGCGCGGCTGTACATCGCCAAGACTTGCAACACCGCCGACGCCGAAGTCGAAAAGCGTTTCCTCAACTTTGTGGAGAACATCGAGCCGCACATCAAGCCGCTGTACTTCGCCCTCCAGAAAAAATTCCTCGAATCGCCCCACCGGGCGGCGTTGTCGGTGAAGAACGCAAAATATACGATGCTTGCCCGCAAGTGGCAGGCGGATGTCGACATCTTTCGCGAGGCCAACATCCCGTTGGAAACCGAGATCACGAGGCTCACCAACGAGTTCGACAAGATCGCGGGCCGGCAGAACGCGACTGTCGATGGCAAGGAGTACACCCTGCCCCAAGCGTCGCGCTTCCTCGAGGAAACCGACCGCGGCTTGCGTGAGAGGGCGTGGCGGGCGGTGGCCGAGCGACGACTTGCCGACCGCGCCGCACTCGACGAGCTGTTTGACAAGATGCTGCCCCTGCGGCAGAAAGTGGCCGAGAACGCGGGGTTCCCAGACTACCGGGCGTACATTTGGACGGCGCTCAAGCGGTTCGACTACACACCGGAGCACTGTTTCGCGTTCCACGCCGCGGTCGAGAAGACCGTGGTTCCGCTGATCCGCGAGCTCGACCGAAAAAAGGCCGCCGCACTCAAGCTGCCGCACCTCCGCCCCTGGGACACCGAGGTCGACGTGCTTTCGCGGCCGCCCCTCCGCCCGTTCGACCAGACCGACATTCCCGAGTTTGTGCAGAAGACGTACGACGTTTTCAATCGGCTCTCGCCGGCGCTTGCTTCAGACTTTGACACGCTGCGACTCAATAAGAACCTCGACCTCGACTCGCGGAAGGGCAAGGCCCCCGGCGGGTATCAGTCGACCCTTGACGAAGTCCGTCAGCCGTTTATCTTCATGAACGCAGCCGGTATGCAACGCGACGTTGAAACCCTGCTCCACGAAGGCGGCCACGCGTTTCACGCACTCGCCTCGGCGTCCGAGGAGCTGGTGTTTCTCCGGTCGGCCCCGATCGAGTTTTGCGAGGTGGCGTCGATGTCGATGGAGCTGCTTGGCTGTGAGCACTTCGACATTTACTACCCCGATTCGCCCGAGTCGGCTGCGCGGGCCAAGCGGTTTCAGCTTGAGGGCAACGTACGGATCCTCGCCTGGATCGCCACGATCGACGCCTTCCAGCACTGGATCTATACCCACCCCGGCCACTCCCCCGCCGAGCGGACCAAGGCTTGGCTGGACGTCCGCGGCCGGTTCTCCGGCGCCATTGACTTCTCAGGCTTGGAACCGTTCCAAGAGGCGTTCTGGCAGCGGCAGCTGCACATCTTTCACCTGCCGTTCTACTACATCGAGTACGGCATCGCCCAGCTCGGGTCGCTGCAGCTCTACCTCCAGTCCCACCAGGACAAGGACGCGGCGCTGGCCCACTACCGCCACGCTCTCCGGCTCGGCGGCACCAAATCGCTTCCCGAGCTCTTCTCGGCCGCCGGGCTGCATTTTGACTTCTCGGAAAAGACCGTTCGCCCGCTGGTGGCGGCGGTCGCGGAAGAACTCGACTCATTGCCGCAATGAGAGACTCCGCCCGAACGTCCACGGACGATGACGGGCAGGAGGTGCCGTCATTTGCTTGCACTGTTTCGTATTCTTCCGTCCCGGCCTGTGTCAGTCCGAGCCACTCTGCCCGACTCGCAGCACCCGCCCGGCCCGCTCCCAGTAGTCGTGCCCGAGGCCCAGTCGGCGTTTGATCAGCACGTCGCGGCGCAGCCAGTTCGCCTCGTCCATTGCCTCGTGAATCCCCTCTACGCCCACCAGCGCCGGGTCGGGGAGCGCGACGATCGGCCAGTCGCTGCCGTGGACGAGCTTCGCCCGCACCGCCTCGTCGTCGATCGCCCGCCGCAGGCCGTACCACCGCGTTGGAAGGCACAGGGCAGATGTGTCCCCATAACAGTGTTCGTGATCCTTCGCCATCCGGGCGAACTGCGGGTAGTGGTCGGGCTCCCAGGGCATGGACCGCGTGCCGCAGTGCGCCATGATCACGCGCACTCCGCGCTTCAGCGCCGGCAGGAGAAGCCGGGGGTCGGCTGTGTCCGGCCGAAGCTGCGGCAGGCTCTTCTCGCCCCCCGTGTGCGACAGCAGCGTCATCCCCAGCCCGGCGAGCGCCTCGTAAACCGCCTCGCACTGCGGGTCAGCCGGCGAAAATCCCTGCGTGATCGGCAGCCACTTGCACAGCACCGCC
The DNA here is from genome assembly GCA_038247815.1 of Tepidisphaerales bacterium. Taxonomy (GTDB): domain Bacteria; phylum Planctomycetota; class Phycisphaerae; order Tepidisphaerales; family Tepidisphaeraceae; genus JBBRUM01. The sequence goes on from JBBRUM010000332.1 coordinate 4,221, forward strand.
CCCGCCGCCCTGCACCGCTCGAGCTCCCGCACCGCGTCCCGCCGGTACGGATGCACCGAGCATCCGAACAGCATTTTGGGCGACGCCCGCGACAGGCGGGCCGCCACGTCGTTGGCCACCCACAGGTGCGTACGCCCGTGGTCGATCTCGCCGTCTTCGCCATGCACCGCGTCAAACGCGAGCACGACCGCCGCGTCCAGCTCCGGCGTGGCGTGCGCGCTCTCGACAAGCTTGCGCTCAAGTCGTCCCTGGTCTTCTTGCGCCCCCGTCAGC
>JBBRUM010000333.1:0-4485 GCA_038247815.1 Tepidisphaerales bacterium
CGATCACCTGGAACCTGGACAACTACCCTGCCCCGCCGTCGGCTCCGGGGTTGACGTACAAGCAGCACCTCACAAACAACCCGCAAATCACCGGCGTCGCATTCTGGGTGCCGGTTCAAGCGGGCGGAACAGGCGTCAGCCCGAATGCGACGTTCTACTTCGACAATTGGCGTTTTTCAACGCCCGATGCCTTCCTCAAGGGCGACTTTAACTTCGACGGCGAAGTGCTCGACTCGGACATTTCCCTCTTCGTCAGCGCGCTCACCGGCGATTTCGCCAGCTTGATTGCCCAGTTCCCCACCCGCAGTGAAGCCGATTTCACCTTTATCGGTGACTTCAACGGCGACGGCGAAGTGCTCGACTCGGACATCACCGGATTCGTCGCCGCGCTTCTCGGCGGCGGTGGCCGGGTGGGCGTGATCCCCGAGCCGGCCGCTCTGGGGTTACTCGCGCCGATGGGACTACTCGTCGCCCGGCGTCGTCGCTAGTCGTTTTCGCACTCAAATCCAACCGAACGGACCCGCTTAATCTGGAAGGCGGGTCCGTTCGTTTTTTGGCGGCTATATTTGGTTCGTGCTCACACTGTTGGTGCTTCAGGGTCCGGACAAGGGGAGGCGGTTCGAGCTGCCGGACGAGCAGATTGTCATTGGTCGCGATTCGTCGCAGTTGCCGCTGACTGACAACACTGTGTCACGGCGGCACGTGGACATTTCGCTGAAAGACGGGATTCACCTTCTGACGGACTTGGGCAGCGCTAACGGGACGTTCATTAACGGTTCGCGGGTGAGGTCGCCGCAGGCAATACGGGTGGGGGATCAGCTTCGCGTCGGGCGGACGCTGATGGTCTTCGGTTCCCAGCCGGGATTCCGGGGCGCGGTCGACGGGGAGGTTGAAATGGCGGGGGCCGAGTCGGGGATGGACTCGGCGATCATGCACACGGTTTCGTCGTCGGAGGACTCGCTGATCCTTGCGGTGCCGGACCCGGCCGCAGCGGCTGTGAGCAACCTTCAGATTCTCTACCAACTCGGCGCCGCCCTGGGGAGCAGCTTCGACGTGTCGCAGGCGATGGCGATCACGATGGACCTCGTCTTCGAACACGTCAAAGCCGAGCGGGGGATGGTGCTGCTGAAAGATGAGGTTACGGGCGACCTGACTCCGGTGGTGGTGCGGACGCGCGACCAGAAGCGCGCCGCGCCGGGGGCCGCGACGGAGGGTGGTGGGACCGACGCGGCGGCGCCGAAAATTCAGGCGTCGCGGACGATCATCGACCACGTCATGCGAAGCGGCGAGGGCGTTCTGTCGAGCAACGCCATGGCGGATAGGAGGTTCTCGAAGGGGAAATCGGTGCACGACCTGGGGATCCGAAGCGCGTTGTGCGTTCCAATCAAAGCCAAGCACCTCGGCCGCCCCCCCCCTTCCGCGATGAGCGCCTCCGACCAAGTGGTGGCGGCGGGCGGAGCGGGCGGACATGGCGGGGATGTGATCGGGATCATTTACATTGATTCGAGCGTGAGGAACTACACCTATTCGCCGGACCAGCTTCGACTGCTCGGGGCGATCGGGTTGCAGGCGGGGATGGCGGTGCAGAACGCGATGCTCTACCAAGTTGGGATCCGCGCCGAGCGGTTGGCGGCGATCGGCGAGACGACGGCTGCGCTGAGTCACTCGATAAAGAACATACTTCAGGCGCTGCGGGGCGGGGCCGACGTGGTGGAGATGGGGTTGGCGGGGTCGAACCTTCCGCAGGCGGCGAAGGGGTGGACGATCGTAAACCGCAATCTGGATCGGATTTTTTCGTTGACGATGAACCTGCTCGCGTATTCGCGTCCGCGGACGGCCGGGGCGGAGGGGGTGAACCCCGGGGCGATTGTGACGGACGTGGTGGAGTTGGTGGCGCGTTCGGCGAGTGAGAGGGGTGTGATGGTGGTGGCGGACACATCGGCGGAGCACCCGCCGTGCCCGCTGGACGCGGAGGGGATTCACCAAGTGCTGATGAACCTTGTCGGCAATGCGGTGGACGCCGCGCCGACGGGAACGGGGCTCGTCAAAGTGGCGAGTCGGTACGACGCGGCGGGTGACGTGGCAGTCATCGAGGTGACCGACAACGGGCCGGGGATTCCGGCGACGATGAAGCGGCACCTGTTTGAGCTGTTTCACTCGACGAAGGGCAATCGTGGTACCGGTTTGGGATTGGCGGTAAGTCGAAAGATTGTGGAGGAGCACGAGGGGGCGATCGGCGCCGATTCGACGGAGTCGGGGGGGACGGTGTTCACGGTGCGACTACCGATGCGGCGGCTGACCGAGACCGACGACCGGGCAGATTGAGGTCGGGGTTCAACGGGGGAGGTGGCTGCGGAAACCTCGCACGGTGAGCGGCGGATGGTGTACGATGGGGAAGACGGATGGCTGACTCGATTCTGAATTACTTTTCCCTGCCGCCGGCATCGCCGATGGATGCGGGTTTCGAGCGTCAGCGCGGCGAGGTGCTGCGTCGAAGGGTTCGAGTGTACACGGGAGTGATGGCGGCGATCACGCTGATCAAGATTCTGGTGATGCTGGAGGAGAACAGTCGGGCGTTTCAGTTGATGGCGGGTGTGGTGGAGGTGGGGTGCCTGGGGGTGATTTTCTGGCGGACGCGGCGGGCTACGCAGTGGAACCCGGTGACGTTGTCGCGGTTGTCGATGGCGCTGGTGGCGGGGAGTGGGGTGCTGTGGCTGATCGCGGGGCGGTTGGACGGGGTGAGTGTGAGCACGGGGATGTGGACGATTTTGTGGAGGCACTTGCTGGCGGCGGCGCTGTTGCCGTGGAACTGGCGGGAGGCGGTGTTTGCGGTGGGGATGTTCGCGCTGGCGAACGCGGGGCTGGTGCTGGTGGACCTGGTGCGCGGGGCGACGGGGTTTTGGACGCTCGTGTTTTCGGTCGCGCTGGCGCCGGCTGTGGCCGTGCCGGGGGTGTTGCTGAGCTGGTGGAGGCACTCGAAGTTCCGGGCGCGTCATCAGTTGACGACCGAGAGCGCCATGTACCGCAGTCTCTCGCGTGAGATGGAGGGTGCGAGGCGGGTGCACGAGGCGTGTATGCCAGCGCCGATCGACAACGGCGAGGTGCGGCTGTACTACGTGTACCAGCCGTTTCGATCGCTGGGGGGCGACCTGTTGTACATCCACCCCGCCCAGCCGGCTGCGGGTGAGGCGTTTACGCTGATAGTACTGGATGTCGCCGGGCACGGGATCGCGGCGGCGCTGACGGTGAACCGGATCGTGGGTGAGGTCGAGCGGATGCTGGCCGAGCACGAGATGCGGAGAGCGGGCGGTGGCGAAGGGGCGGCGCATGAAGTGACCCCGGCGCAGCTGGCGCGCGGGCTGAACCGGTACGTGGGGCTGACGCTGGCGCAGCACGGGCTGTTCGCGACGGCGTTTATCGCGCGGGTGGACGCGCGGCGGGAGCGGCTGACGTGGGTGAACTGCGGGCACCCGTCGTCGTTTTTGCGGTGCCCGAATCGGCCACTGCGGAAGCTCGAGGGCGACACGATGATGTTGGGGGTGGGGTCGGACGATGAGTTGTGCGCGGTGGACCAGACGGAGTGGTTCGGGGCGGGGTCGGTGCTGCTGGCGTGCACGGACGGAGCTACCGAAGCGCGTGACCCGTCGGGCGTGGCGCTGCTGACGGCGGGGTACGAGCGGGTGCTGGGAGAGGTGATCGGCGCGAAGAGTCCGCCGGCGGAGTGGCCGGCTGAGATCAGCGCGGCGGTGGCGTCGCACCGCCAAGGTCCGCCGGACGACGATACGCTGCTGGTCGCGGTGGTCCGGGGAGGCGAGGCAGCCTCGAAGGAGAACAACGACGTTGTGGAGCTCGACACGCCCGAATCGAGTTCGCGGCGGGCGCAAGCCGGTTGAGTCGGTTCCACCCCCCTGCCCCTTGATGACCCGAATCATGACGAACCCCACGCACACGACCGAGTATGAGCACGAAATGGAGATGGAGCGCGCCCGGTGGGTGCGGCGGCGGTTTTTGTGGTTGGTCGGGGTTTCACTGCTGCTGGCGGTTCCGTTTTTGCCCCTGATTTGGCTGACGATTCCGGCCGAAGGGGGGCTGCGGGAGGGCATGAGGCAGGCGCAGTTGGTGCGGGCGTACTGGGCGACGTTGACGCTGGGGTTGTATCTGGTGGCGGCTGTGACGGTGCTGGTTCGGCGGCGGGCGCGGGAATCGACGCGGTTTACGACGATGCTGGCCATTGCGCTCATCACGTTTGTCGCGGCGTTGTCCGTACCAGTGGAGCGGTTTGCAGCCGGCACGGAGGGCACCTCCAGCCTCGAACAACTCGCCAAGGAGCGGGCGACAAACTCGGGCGCCTCCATGGGACAAAATCCGGTCGATGCGTTTCGCGCCGGGTTCCAAGCCGGCCTCCTTGGTGCCGCGCCGGCGACAGCCCCGACGGAGGGACCATCGCGGGTGAAGATTCGCTTTCGCGCGGGCACCAACGTCGAG
>JBBRUM010000334.1:0-4485 GCA_038247815.1 Tepidisphaerales bacterium
CCCGCCGCCAGAAGCGCCAGCCCGAACAACGACAGAAGTGCCCGCCACGACGGCTTAAGCCACCCCCAATACTGCCGCAGGTAGTGCCACCTGCGCCGCTTGGGTTCCCCGGGAGCGCCCACCTCGGCGGGCTCTTTCTCGGCGGGCTTCTTCTCCGTGCCTTCGTCCTTGCGGAGCGTCAGGTCTCTGGCCCGGATTCGTGATGCATGGGGTCGTTTCATATCCCGCCGGGCAAAGTCTCGCTGCCGACATTCCGCAGCACAGCCTACGCACGACAACCCGACTATCATCCCCCGAAGCACCATGAGCACCAAGTCGAACTCACCCAGTTCCGACCCCTCGCCCCGGTCCCGCGTCGATTACGACATCATCGAGCCCATCGGCGAGCGCGTCGTCATCCGCAAGGACGAAAATAAGCGCGTCACCAAGTCCGGCATTGCCCTGCCGGACTCCCACGAGATCCCCGTCATCTCCGGCAGGGTCATCGCCGTTTCGAAACAAATCGAAAACGACGCCGACCACACCATCCGTACCTACGACAAAGTCCTCTTCGACCCCCGCGAAGCCATCCCCGTCGAGCTCGAACACGACAACAGGCTCTTCGTCGTCTCCATCACCCGCGTCGTCGCCATCTTCCGCCGCAGCGACCCCAAGTCGCCCCCCAACTCCCCTCCCACCCCAGACTCCGAACTTTAACCACGCCCCATTTTTCCCACCTACCCCAAGCCCACACCCACCATGCCCCTCATCCTCCTCGTCGGACACTGCGGCCCGGACACCTCCTACCTCCGAATGGCCGTCAAAAAGGCGCTCCCCGACAGCCCCATCAAAGCCGTCACCGATGACACCGGCTTGGACGCCGCCCTCGCCTCTGACGCCACCACCCCACCGCTCCTGCTCGTCAACCGCGTTCTCGAGCCTGGCTTTGCCACCGAATCCGGCGTCGAGCTCCTCCCACACCTCAAAAAACGCCACCCCGCCGCACGCCTCATGCTCATCTCCAACTACGCCGAAGCACAGGAACAAGCCGTCCGCCTCGGGGCCCTCCAAGGCTTCGGAAAAAAGGATATCGGCACCCCGGCGCTCAACAAGCTCTTGCAGGATGCCGCGAAGTAGGGTTTGCTTCCTCCCATGATCCTCGCAGGCGACATCGGCGGCACGAACACCCGACTGGCAATCTTCGACCCCAAGACCCTCACCCCCCTCAAGGGCACCCTTACCAAGTACCCCTCGGGGGCGCACAAAACCCTCGAAGACATCCTCGCCCTCTACCTCGGCGAGTTCCTCCCCCAAGCCGGCTTTAAGAAGCTCAAGCTCAAGCACGCCGGTTTCGGCGTCGCAGGCCCAGTCCGCGACGGCAAGGTCAAAACCACCAACCTCCCCTGGCAGCTCGATGCCAAAAAGCTCAGCAAGAAGCTCGGCGTCAAAACCGCCGCCCTCGTCAACGACCTCTACGCCACCGCAGCCGGTATCGAGGTCCTCCCCAAGTCCGCCTTCACAGTCCTTCGCAAGGGCACCCGACCCAAGTCCGGCGGAACCCGCGCCGTCGTCGCCCCAGGCACCGGCCTCGGACATGCGTCCCTCGTCTGGACCGGCGACACCCACGTCATCAACCCCGCCGAAGCCGGCCACATCGAGTTCGCTCCCACCAGCGACCTCGAAATCGGCCTCATGAGCCACATCGCCTCCATCGACGACCCCGCCCGCGGATTCTTCAAACGCTGCTCCTACGAAAACGTCCTCTCCGGCCCCGGCTTGCGCAACATCTACCTCTACCTCACTGACCAACTCCACCACGCCGCCAACCCCGCAGTCACCGCCGCAGAAGCCAAGGACAAAACCGGAGTCATCTCCATAGCCGCCCTCGCCGGAACCTGCCCCACCTCCGTCATCGCACTGGACATCCTCGTCTCCATCTTCGGCCGCCAAGCCGGAAACTTCTGCCTCTCCGTCATGGCCCAAGACGGCGTCTACCTCGGCGGCGGAATCCCCCCCAAGATCATCTCCGCCCTCCAAAAACCCCTCTTCCTCGACTCCTTCAACAACAAAGGCCCCCAAAAATGGGTCCACGACGTCCCCGTCGCCATCATCACCAATGACCTCTGCGCCCTTTACGGCGCCGCCAACTCCGCCCGCAGGGTCTAACCCATCCCCCGTCTCGCCCAACCCACGCCCAACGCCACCGCACCGGCTAGAATCGCCCCCCGTGCCCACCTCAGCCGAGATCCTTGAGACCCTCATCGACCAGTCCATGGCCCGCGACATCGCGCGCTTCCGAGACCGCCTCAACGCCGTCGCCCGCAGACCCGACAACGACCCCTCCTGGGGCAAGCTTCTCGACGACGTCAACCGCTCGCGCGACCTCCGCGAACGCCGCCTCAAGCTCCTCCCCACCATCCAATATCCCCCCGACCTCCCCGTTTCCCAAGCCAAAGACGAAATACTCGCCGCCATTCGAGACCACCAGGTCATCGTCCTCGCCGGCGAAACCGGCTCGGGGAAAACCACCCAGCTCCCCAAGATCTGCCTCGAGCTCGGCCGCGGCGTCGCCGGAACCATCGGCCACACCCAGCCGCGCCGTATCGCCGCGCGCTCCGTTTCCGCCCGCATCGCCGAGGAGCTCGGGTCGTCCGTCGGAAACGTCGTCGGCTTCAAGGTCCGGTTCACCGACCAATCCCGCGACGAGTCGCTGATCAAGGTGATGACCGACGGCATCCTCCTTGCCGAAACCCAGTCCGACCCCCTGCTCACCCAGTACGACACGATCATCATCGACGAAGCCCACGAGCGCTCCCTAAACATCGACTTCCTCCTCGGATACCTCAAGCAGCTCCTCCCCAACCGCCCCGACCTCAAGCTCATCATCACCTCCGCCACCATCGACCCACACCGATTCTCGAGGCACTTCTCCGACGCCCCCATGATCGAGGTGTCCGGTCGCACCTACCCCGTCGAGGTCCGCTACCGCCCGATGGAACCCGACGAGCCCGAGCTCGACGACAACGGCAACCCCGTCCAATCTCCTCCCGTCGACCCCATCGACGCAATCGCCACCGCCGTCGACGAAGTCCGCCGCGAGTCCGCCAGCGGCGACGTGCTCGTCTTTCTCGCCTCCGAACGCGAAATCCGCGAGTCCGCCATCGCCCTGGCCGAACGCCTCCCAGCCGAGTGGGACATCCTCCCCCTTTACGCCCGCCTCTCCGTCGAAGACCAGCAGCGCGTCTTCAAACCCGGCCACCGCCGCCGCGTAGTCCTCGCCACCAACGTCGCCGAAACCTCCATCACCGTCCCCAACATCGTCTACGTCATCGACCCCGGCGAAGCACGAATCTCCAGATACAACCCCCGCACAAAGGTCCAACGCCTTCCCATCGAACCCATCTCCCAAGCCTCCGCCAACCAGCGCAAAGGCCGCTGCGGGCGCGTCGCCCCGGGAGTCTGCGTCCGGCTCTACTCCCAAGCCGACTTCGACTCCCGCCCACCTTACACCGACCCCGAAGTCATGCGCACCAACCTCGCCTCGGTCATCCTCCAGATGATCGCCCTCAAGCTCGGTGAGGTCGGCAGCTTCCCCTTTCTGGACCCCCCCGACACCCGCCAAATCCGCGACGGCTACACCACGCTTTACGAACTCGGCGCCGTCTCCCCCCCCGAGGGCGTCCTGGCCAACGCCGGCGACGGCAGGCAGTACGTCCTGACCGAGCTCGGTCGCCGCCTCGCCCGCATCCCGGCCGACCCCCGCATCGGCAGAATGATCGTCGCCGGCCTCGACGAAGGCGTCCTCGACGAAGTCCTGGTCATCGCCGCCGCACTCTCCGTCCAAGACCCCCGCGACCGCCCCCTTGAACACGCCGCCGCAGCCGACGCCGCACACGCCACCTTCTCAGACCCCACCTCAGACTTCGTCGGCTTCCTCAAAATGTGGAACGCCTACCGCGAAAAGTCCCACCAACTCACCACCTCCAAACTCCGCAAGTGGTGCCGCGACCACTTCCTCTCCTACTCCCGCCTGCGCGAGTGGCAGGAAACACACCGCCAACTCCGAACCCTCGCAGCCGAATCCCTCGCCGAACGCAGGGGCGCCTTCCGCCAACGCCGCAAGGAATTCCGCCACGCACCCCGCGACAACAACAACCCCCAACCCCAACGCAATCCCCGCGAACAAAACCACCGGGAACAAAACCACCGGGAACAAAATCAGCGGGAACAAAACCAGCGCGGAAACCGCCGTCAACGTGGAAACCGCGACCAGCGCCCCCCTCAAACCAGCGCCCCCACTCCACCGCCACTCCCCATCGACCCCAACGTCGCGCCCGCTTCCCCCGACTCCACTCTCCCACCCACCACCCCCCCACCTGCCCCGATGGAAAACCGCAACACCGACCACCGCGGCGCCCGAGGCGGCCGTGGCCAACGCGGACACCGAGGCCAGCGCGGCAACCGCCCTCCCACCGACATGGCCCCCGGGGCCCCGGGGGCGCGCGC
>JBBRUM010000335.1:0-4476 GCA_038247815.1 Tepidisphaerales bacterium
GTGTCCGCACGCGCCCAGCCCGCGCCCCCCATCCCCACCTTCCAGCCCGGACTTAAACCCGAGAACCTCCTCCTCGTCGTCAACGGCAACTCCCCGGTCTCCGTCCGCCTCGCCGAGTTCTACACCCGCGCCAGATTCATCCCCGATGGCCGCATCGTCCGCCTCGACCTCCCAGCCGGCGAGGAAATCCCATTCGACACCTACGAACGCAACGTCGTTCCCGTCATCCGCAAGTTCCTCCGCGACAATAAACTCGAAAACCAAGTCCGCTGCCTAGTCCTCTTCCACGGTACCCCGATCCGCGTCGCCGCCATCCAGCCGACCCCCGACGAACAACGCGAGTCCGGCGAAATCAACGCCGAACTCGCCAACACCGTCGGTCAAATCCAAGCCGAGGTCGTCGCCTTCGAGAAGTACGTCGCCGTCGAGGTGCCCACGTTTTCACCGCCCGCCCCCCTCGCCCCACCCGGCGCCGGCGCCGCAACAAACAGCCTACTCGACTCAGCCATCCTCCGACTCGAGCGCGCCGGACAAGCCATCACCCCGAAGGTCAACCGCGCCGCCCTCGCTGAACGCGCCGCCATCCTCGCCCGCGTCCGCGCAACCCAAGCCATCCTCATCGGCGACAACGGCTTGCTCAAAGTCTTCGCACCCATCGAGCTCGCCGACCCCCGCACAACCCTCGAGGCCCGCGACAACTGGCGACAACGCGCCGACAAAGTCGCAGCCGCCAACACCCTCATCCGATCCGCCTCCGACCGCCGCTTCGATCCCGCCGACCGGGCCCGCGCCCGCGACGCCACCCGCGCCCACTTCGGACTCATCACCCTCGCCAGACTCCTCCAGGGTCAGCTCGAATACTTCGGTACTGCCGAGTCCCACGCCTCCGTTGACTCCGAACTAGCCATGCTCTGGCACGACTGGTACCCCCGCGCAAAATGGCAGGTCAACCCGCTCTACTACAAAGTCTTCGGATACAACGGCCCCCCAGTCCTGATGACCGCCCGCATCGACGGTCCCGACGAACAGTCCCCCACGGAACTGATCCTCGGATCCCTCAAAGCCGAACGCGACGGACTCACCGGCCGCGTCGTCATCGACTCCCGCGGACTCCGCGCCAACCCCACCCAGCCAAGTCAAAACGCGTACTCAGACTTCGACCAAACCCTCCGCAACCTCGCCGAACTCCTACGCGCCAAAACAAAGCTCACCGTCGTCTTCGACGAACGAGATCCCGTCCTCCCCCCCAACAGCGCCCGCGACGTCGCCCTCTACGCAGGATGGTACTCCGTCGGGAATTACGTCCCCTGCTGCCGGTTCCGGGTCGGTGCCGTCGGCTATCACACCGCCAGTTGGGAAATGACCTCCCTCCGCGACCCCAACAACAAAGGCTGGGTCCGCAGCCTCCTCAAGGACGGCGTCGTCGCCACCACCGGCTCGGTCGCCGAACCCTACCTCTTCGCATTCCCCCAGCCCGACGATTTCTTCCCCCTTCTGCTCACCGGCCAACTCACCCTCGCTGAGGTTTATTGGCGCACGCAACAAACCGTCAGCTGGCAAATGTCCCTCGTCGGTGACCCCCTTTACAAACCCTTCGCCAAGAACCCGCAACTGTCCCCCGACGACCTCCCCCACCACCTTCGCGCCGCCCTCGGAACGCCGCCCACCACCCCCGCTCCAATCACCTCGCCCGCCACACGTCCCGTCCCATAACCAACCGCGTCTGCCTTCCCACCTTCGCAGTTGCCACCTCCACTCAAGCCGTCCGCCCCCAAGGCCGATAAGCCTCACATAGACGCTTGGCTGAAGGTGTCGTCGATCGGGACTGCCCGACCTCTTCCGTGCGAACCAGCCACGTCTCCGCCCCCCGCCGCTGGTTGATTGGAGAAACCCCATGGCCGTTCAGATGCTTTGCCCCAACCTCAGCTGCAGAAAAGTGCTCGGCGTCCCGGACGACGTCCGAGGCAAGGTCGTAAAGTGCCAGCACTGCGCGACGCTTTTCAAGGTGCCCGTCGCCAAAACAGGCAACGTCGCCAACACCCTCAACAGCCATATGTCCAAAACGACCCGCCGCGCGTCATAATCAGGTCCACCCACCGCCCGCACCCGCTAGGCCTGCAGCCAAGCCGCCAACAGGTCGATCGACGCCTGAATGTCAACCTTGCTGCATGCCTCGGTTACGGTGTGAATGTTCCGCGTCGGCGTGGACAGGGTGAAAGTTCGCATCCCGTTCCGCGCCCGCTGAAGCCCAGCCGCGTCCGTCCCGCCACGGACGAGGATACTCAACTGGTGCGGAATTTTGTTCTTCTTCGCCACCGCCTCGAACTCATCCAACAGGGGACGGTCCGCGATCGATGCGCTGTCCAGCACCGTCAGCGCCGCCCCGTCGCCGAACTTGCTGCACGCCTCCTCTTCCGGCACGCCCGGCGTGTCCACCGCCAGTGTGACGTCCAGTGCGATCCCGATGTCGGCTTGGCTGGCGTATCCGGCCGCGAACGCCCCTCGGAGGCCCACCTCTTCCTGCACCGTAAACGCCACCGTCAGGTCGTACTTGAGGCTTTTGAGTTTGCGAACCGCCTCGATCGCGATGTAAACGCACACCCGGTCGTCCATCGCCTTGCCCGTCACCGCCGTCGCCGTCTCCATCAATTCCTGCACGAGCGTAACCGGGTCGCCGACACGCACCGCGGCCTTCACCTCGTCCGCCGGCAGGAGCAGGTCCACCATGAACTCGCCGACCTCCGGAATCTTCTTCTTGTCTTCCTCTTTGGCGATGTGGATCGGCCTGCCGCCCGGGTTCATCACCCCGAACAAGTCGCGCGACTTTCCACCACCGCTCGCCTGCACGCGAACACGCCGCGCGAACAGGTTCCGAGTGTCAAACCCGCCCACGTTAGCCAGACGAATAAACCCGCCCGCATCAATGTGCTTGACGTAAAACCCGATCTCGTCGATGTGCGCCGCGACGATGACCTTCTTCGCCCCCTTCACCTTCGACTTCTTCGTTGCAATCACGCTGCCCATCGGGTCGATCTCGACCGAATCAAACAGGCCCTTGGCCTCCTTGACCACAATCTCCCGAACCCGTTCTTCCCGGCCGGAGATCCCCGGCGCTTCCGACAATGCCTTGAGCAGAACGATGTTCATAGGCCAAAAGTCTAGCCCGACCACCGCGCCGCTCAAAACCCCCGCCGATCGGAATCCACCGAATCAAAATCTTACCGTCCCCGACAGACCGACGTACCCCGTCGGGTCCGCGTCCAGCGTGTCAAGCCCGTCGCCGTTGCGGTCGTCAAACTCCAGCTCGCTCCACACCACCACACCGCCCTCAGCACGCAGCGTCAGCCAAGGCCTCGGCGTCCACTGCGCCTGCAGCCCGACCACCACCCGCCGGTCCCGCAGAACACCCTCCGGAATCGGCGAGTCGTCCGCCAATCGGTACTCCCGACTCTCGAAGCTCCCCTGCAGCGTGAAATCCCAGCTCTCCGACGGCGAATACGTCAACTGCGCGCCCGGTCCGCGCACCCCCGCCCTCCATTTCTCCGTGATCCGCCAGTCAAAACCCACGATCGGAATCACCTGAACATCGTCCTCCAATCTCGACTGCGCCGCGGCCCCGAACGACAGCGAAAAATTGTCGTTCACCTTGTACGACGCGGCCACGATTGCCCCGTAGTTCAGCGTGTCCGAGAAGTCCGCATCGGTCTCGCCGGTCGACTCGATGCTCGCGCCGAGCAGCACGCCCCACCGGTCGTCGATCCGGTAGTTGATCCCCGGCGAAACTCGCGTCGTCACCACTTGGCTTAGCGGCTTGCCAATTCCCTGCGTAATGCCCTGCGAAGACGGGTCGAAGTCGTACCACGACCACTCCTGCGAAATCTCGAGCAACAGCGCGAAATTCTCGCTCGTCGGGTAAAGCAGCGAAGTGTCCGAACCCGCCCGCGTAACACTGTAGTCCCCACGCCCGTCCTCCAGATTCGACGCAAACGTGTAGCTCCCGCCCAATGACAACGACGTCTGCAACCCCTGCTTGCCCGTCGGCTTCGCACGCGCACCAGCCGCCGTCGGCCCCGGCGCGACCGTCGGGTCAACCCGATCCGGATTCACCTGCCCCGCCGCCACGCCCGCCCACCCAGCCACAACCGCCATCGCCACCGCCGCCATCCGATTCGTCGCACGAAAATTCATAGTCGGGTCTCCATGCATCTCAACGCTCAAAAATGTCACACACCGGACACGTGCCGAGCGCCGAGGCAAGTTCGTCTAGATACCCGCTTCGGATTCATTCGTCCAACGAGTCACGCCGCTTATCCGCCCGCCCGCGCGTGCTCCTCCAGTCTCTGCACCAGCTCCGCCGCCTCCTCACGACGCTCGCCCAGCGCACCGCTCCACTCCAGCGTCTCATTCTTCAACACCGCCGCCTCGATCCGACGGAACGCAGAGATCACCGTGCTGTGGTTCCGATTCCCCAGGCGA
>JBBRUM010000336.1:0-4466 GCA_038247815.1 Tepidisphaerales bacterium
GCGCCACGCGCACAGCCGAGGCGACGCGGGAGACGAGCTCGGCGACGGTTTCACTCGGGGCGACATTGCCGAGGCGGGCGGCGAGGGTTTCGGGGGACATGCCACAGCCCCACTCGCGGAGAAAAATCTCGCAGAACTCGACGCGCAATGGGGATTCCATCCACCATGTGAGGCCGCGACCGGTGTCGGCTGCACGGATGCGGTCGGGACGAAGGCCGTACAGGGCGGCGAGCGCTGCGCGGACGGAAAGGGTGAGGGCGATATCGGAACCGCCTGCCTGCGACAGGAACTCCGTCTCGGACTGCGTCGGACGGCACCTGAGCTCGACGGCCCGCAGTGCGTGGATCGCGCCGAGGTACGCGAGCATCCAAGGGCCCCAGCTCAACACGGCGGCTACGCCGACCACCCCCGGCGAGGTACCTGCATTGAGCATTGCATCGACACTAATCACGACCAGACCGACCCCCGCGCCGACAAAACCCAAGCCGACCCACGCCCGCCCGGTGACGCCGCCGAGGCCGCCGCCGCCCCAGAGCGGGCCGTCGGCCCAGACGCCGGCAGTTTCACAGTCGGCTGTCCGGCTGACGTCGCGGCGCCAGTACGCACCCCAGCCGTCGTGCGTTTCCACGGTTTTATTGATTGGGTCTCCCACTCACCCCTGTCATCGGCCCCCATTGGCGAAAGATTCAACGGAGAACGGGGTATTGGGAACGCAGCGTCCGGTAAAAACCGAGGCGGCAGCGACGGCCACCGACGCGGGCCGCACAACCGGCACAGCCCCTCACCACTTCACATCGATCCAAACCAGCCGGTGGTCGCTGGTGGCGGCGCGGGGACGCATGCGGACAAGTTCCTCGCCGTCGACGCCCGACCCCGGCCAGAACACGCCCGAGGCCGTGACGCGGAAGTCTCGACTCGGCAGGACGTAGTCGACGCGGAGGTTGCCGGGTTCGGGTTCGGTGAAGTCGGCGGTGTCGGTGTCGGCGGGGGTTTTGTGGGAGGTGTTCGAGCCGCCCTGGGTGACGGCGGCTGCGCCGCCGACTGACGTCGGGGCGGGATACCGAAGGACGCGCGGGTGGTCGAGCAACTGGTTGATTCCCGGCGCGACAGAGTTGCCGTCGGCGGGGTCGGCGTTGTAGTCGCCCACGATCACGAAGCTGGCGTCGCCCTCAAGCCCGCCCTTGCGGCCGTTGTCGTCGACGATGTATCCGGCTGCGTCTCCGCCGGTGACGTAGTCGGCGAAGAGGCGGATTTCGTCGTGGTTGCGTTTTCCGTTGCGGTCCTCCGGCCCGTCGAAGCTAGGCGGCGTGGGGTGGGCGGCGAGCACGTGCAAGATCCGCCGGCCGGGTAGGCGGATGGGAATGTCCCAGTGGCTTTTGCTGCTCAGCGGCAGGACTTCGAGGGCTTCCGGCGAGTACCACGGCTCGCCCGAGTCGGGTACCGTCGGGAGCAGGGCGCCCGGCATGTTCTTCCATCGCAATTTTTGAAACGTCCGCACGTTATCCACGTCGATCGGGAACCTCGACAACACCAGCATTCCGAACTGGCCGGGAAACTCCCCCCAGCCGAGGCTGTCGTTCCCGTACTGCCGCTCGCCCCGCGCTGACACCACCGCCCCGCTGCGATCAAGATCAAACCCCGAGGGGACGCCGGTATTCACCGGGGCGACGAACGCGTACGGAAAGTCCACCGGCACGCGGTCGCTCTGTGACACGCCCAGGTACTTCTGACGGAAGAGCTGGGCGGCGAGCTTGGGGTCGGCGGAGAAGTAGTCGAACTCGGCGACGAGCAAGATGTCGGGGCGGACGCGCTGGATCACCTCGGCGACATTGCGGATCTGCGGGTCGTCGCCGGCGGAGAGGTCGTCGAGGAGCTTTCCCTCAACGTTGCGGTTGAGCGACGCGTTGAACACCGCGATCCGCACGGACCGGTCTCCCGACCCGCCATCCAATCCCGACGAACAGCCGGCGCCCACGAACATCAGCACCACCGCCGCCACGCCCATCCACATCTGTCGCATCGCTCGCCTCCGGTACAGGTCGCCGCACATTACGCTATGCTTGCGCCACTTATACCGGAGAAACCATGACTGGTGTGTCCCATGCCCTGTTCGCCGTTGTCGCCGTGCTTCTGCTCCCGTTTCTTGCCCACGCGGCCATCCAATCCCGCACCGTGCCCGTGTCGTACGGTAAGGATCCGGCGACGCAGGAGGAGATCGTCGGCGAGTGCTTCCTGGCGTGGGACGACGCGATCAAGGATCCGCGACCGGCTGTGCTGGTGTTTCCCGACTGGATGGGCAACGGCGAGTTCTCGAAAGCCAAGGCCCGGCAACTCGCCGAGTTGGGCTACGTGGCGATAGCGGTCGACGTGTACGGCAATGGCAAGCTCGCAGCCGACTCGAAGGAGGCCGCCGAGCTTTCAGGCGCGATGAAGGCGAACCGCACGCTCCTGCGCGACCGCGCGGCACGCGTGCTGGCTATGGTCAAGCGGTTGAAAGAAGTCGACCCCAAGCGCGTCGCGGCCATTGGCTTCTGCTTCGGCGGAACCGCCGCACTCGAACTCGCCCGCTCCGGCGCCGACGTCCAAGCGGTCGTCTCCTTCCACGGCGGACTCGACACACCCGCCCCCGCCGACGCAAAAAACATCCGCGCCAAACTCCTAGTCCTCCACGGCAACCTCGACCCGTTCGTTCCTGCGAAGCAGGTGCAGGCGTTTTTCGACGAAATGAACGCAGCCGGCGTCGACTACACCTTCACCGCCTACGCCAACGCGGTCCATTCGTTCACCAACCCCGCCGCTGGCATGGACCCGTCCCGGGGCGCGGCCTACAACCCCGACGCCGAGCGCCGGTCTTGGGCGGCGATGCGGTTGTTCTTCAACGAGCTGCTGGAGTAGGCGGCTGTGACGCCATGGCTTGGGCGACGCAGCCGCGGATCGCGGCGAGTCCGGCTTTGGCGGCGTCGAGGGCGGGCATGGCGTAGTACGCCTCGTTGAACAGCTCGACGCTCAGTGCGCCGCGATAGCCGATGGCGTGCAGCGTTTTCAGAATCGGCGCCACCGGCGCGACGCCTAGGCCCGGCCAGACGCGGTCAGAGTCGTTGATTGACCCACGCGGGGGTGACGCGGGATAGTCGTTGACGTGGAACAGCCCGACCGATGCCCCGGCCAGTTTCCCCAGCCCCGCCTCGGACGAGCCACCGCGGTACAGGTGAAACACATCGGCAAGCAGACACGCCCGGGGATGGCCACAGCCGACGACGATCGCGGCGGCTTCGGCGAGGGTCGAGAGGTGCCTGCTCGCCCCCCAGAACTCCACGATCGGGGTCACGCCCATCCGGTCTCCCAGCTCGCACAAATCGCGGTACCTCTCGATGACCTTTGCAAGCTCGAAGGGGCCTTCGGCGTGAATCCCCCACGGCGGGGCAGCCAGTTGCGTGCCGCCGATCTCGGCGATCTGGGCCATGTTGCGCTTGGCTTCCTCGAACCCCTTCGCCCGCCGCGCCGCGTCCTCCACCGCCCACTCGAAGAACCCGATCAGCCCCGCGACCTTCAGCCCGCCGCCCTCCGCTGCGCGCCGCAGGTCTGATAACCTCCCGCCGCCGGCGACATGCTCATCGAGCTCGCGGACCCAAGGCTCGATGGCGGAATAACCGGCGCGCGAGGCGATCTCGAACCGCTCAAGCGGAGTGTGCTTCTGCTTGGCGATGGTCGAGGTGTTAAGACAGTAGATGAACGGTTCGGCGTGGCTCATGCGCAGTATTATGCGCCATGCGCGTCGTAGAGGCGCGGCGGAGTGGCGCGGCGGAGTGGCGCGGGGGAGTGGCGCGGGGGAGTGGCGCGGGGGGCCGCGGCGCGGTCGGTAGTCGCGAAGACATTCGGTGATCGGCTGGCAAGGCTTCCCGCTCCGATCGCGAGTTAGACCCAAGTCCCAGCGGCGGGCCAGCGGTAGTCGCCTCCGACCGTCCACCCGTCAACGCCACGAGTCCTTCAAGGGGCACCAATGCGCCCAAGGTCAGTCGAAGGTGCGGCCCCAGCCAAGTACCGGTCGGCGGCAGCCTCAGCCTCAGCCTCACGCGCGGCCCGCCTCGTCTCACCACCGGCCAATCCACAGCGTCACTTCGCCGCGCCATCCAAGACCAACGCATTTCGTCACCGACACCCCCCTAGGAATTACATCCCGACGTCTGTCTCTCTCCGGAGAACGCCAGCCGGCCAGCGCAGCTCCCGGCAGGGGAATACCACATATTCCCGCCCTATATTCCGACCACCAACGCCTACCGATCTTCAAAGGCTTCCTCACCTCGTAAAACCGCATGTTTTCATTGACCGTCGAATATGCCTTCCGCGCCATCGTCACCCTCGCCTCCCGCAACGGCCTCGCCGCCACCGCCAAAGACATCGCCACCGTCACCCAATCCCCCGCCAATTACGTCTCCAAGGTCATGCAAACCCTCGTCGAGGGAAAA
>JBBRUM010000337.1:0-4454 GCA_038247815.1 Tepidisphaerales bacterium
CTCTGAGGCGACGAGCGACTTTTTTTGAGAACGATCCCCAGCTCCTTCAGCCAGCGACCGACCGTGCGTACGTCGACGGTCACACCGAGGTGATCCTTTAACTGCTGGCGGGTGGACCCGGGTTCTTCGCTGACACGTTCACGCAGGCGGGCGGCCATGTCGTCGGTGAGTCCCGAGGGGTAACCGCCGGTGGGCGGGAGCGGCTGGAGGGTGCCGCGTTCTCTGAACAGCTGTCGGATGCGGCGTGTGCCCGATCGACAGGTTCCCATCTTCCCGGCAATCTCGGCGGTGGGCGCGTTCTGCTCGTACAACGCGATAATCCGTTCACGCATTCGGACAGGAATGATTGCCATGCCACCAACCTAGCAAAATCTTGGGCCTGGCGCTATAGGGAGGGGCGCGATGCTCTAGGCCCGCCTCCTCAAATGATCCGAGCGACGATCATCGTGATGTCGTCCGTCCGCTTGGAGATGCCGACGAACTTGCGCAGCTCCCACAGCAGGTTCTGCGCGACGGTTTCAGCCGTTTCGCCCCCGCGACGGAACACTTCGATCAGCCGCTGGCGGCCGAAGGTCTCCTGCCTGTAATTCATCGCGTCGGGCAAACCGTCGGTGTAGATGAGCAGCAGGTCGCCCGTCTGGAGCTGGAAAATGTGCTGGTGATAAGTCTGGTCCTCTTCGACGCCCACCACCATGTCCTCCGAGCCGAGCTCGATGATCTCCCCGCCCCGGAGAACAAGGGCCGGCGGGTGACCGGCGTTGCAGTAGGTGAACCGCAGCGTCGGCGCGTTGAGCACGCCATAAAAGAGCGTGACAAACTCGGTGGATTTGGTGTCGCGGCAGAGCATCACGTTGATCCGGCGGACGACCTCATAAAGGTAATAGACGTTGTCGGTCTGCGCGCGCAAGGCCGCGCGAACGGCCGCCATGATCAGCGACGCCGCGACGCCCTTGCCCGACACATCGGCCACCACGAGCCCGATGTCCTCCTCGCCCAGCGAGATGAAATCGTAAAAATCGCCCCCGAGCTCGTAACACGGGACGTACACGGCGGACAGGTCGGCCGACGGAAACGCCGGAGGCTCACGGGGGATCATCCGCTGCTGCACGTTGACGGCCATGGCGACCTGCTCCTCGAGCCGCTCGGACTGCAGGGTTTCGGCGAGAAGGCGGGCGTTCTCGATCGCGGCGGCCGCCTGCGAGGCCACCGCCTTGACCAGGTCGATCCGGAGCTGACTAAACGTCTGCTCCTTCTCCGTGTACATCCGCAGTACACCGATTGACTTGCCCTTGTATCGCATCCCCACCGAAAGCATCGAGACAATGCCCTCCCGTTCGGACTCCTGCGGGTAGCGGACGCGCGGATCGAGCTTCATGTCTCGCACGTACTCGTAGCCCTTGGGTGACAGGGCGACGTGGTCAATTCCGCTCGTGCTGAGTCGCACCGGCCCCTTGGCTTGGTACGTGGCCGAGAGGTTGTGGACGGCCTTGATCACCAGTTCGTCGCTTTCCTCCTTGATAAGCCGGATGGAGGCCGCTTTGCATTCAAGGACCTCGCACACGACCTTCACCGTGCGGTTCAGCACCGACGGAAGGTCACGCGCGTCGGCGAGCATCGTCGACACGTTGTACACAGCCGTCAGCTCGTTGACCCGCTGGCGAAGCTGGTACTCCTGATAGCACAGCCGGGCGATGGCATTGGCGAGCATGTGCAGGAATTGAATCGAAGCCGATCGGTGGTTCCGCGCCCGCGACGCCAGCGCGAGCAGCCTCCGAACACTCTTGGCGTCGAGGTTGAACTTCTCCCCGATGTGGGAGAGCTTCTGCTCGTCGAGTGTCCCGGCGGTGCTGGCGACCATGCGAAGCTGCCCCACACGCTGGTTATTGACGACGATCGGGGCCACGTACTCCCGGCCCTCGCGGGCAGGCGCGTTCTCGGCCGAGTGGTCCGTGGGCTCGCCGTCGACCTTGTCCTCGGCCGCCGCGATCGCGCGCTGCCGATGGAGAAACTCGGGCGTCGGGGCGGATTGCGTCAGCGGCCTGCCCTCGGCGTCGGTGATCCGCGCCTTCACCGAGGCCAGCGCGGCGAAGGAGTCCTGGATCTCCTGAAGGGTGGCGAGGTCGAGGAAGTCGGTGAGGCTGAGTTGATCTGAAGCGAAATCGTCCATGACGTTCCCGGAGGTCGGCGAGGTGGCGTTAGTCCGGGACAACAATTATAGACCGCCGGGGGCCGCGCTCCAACGGACGCCTGCGGGCAACCGTTGCACCGACCCCCGGAATCGTTGTTCCCTTGACGGCTTGCCCCGTCCGGGAGACAACGCGGCGATGACACTAGCGCACCTGGAGTTCGGCGGCGCGGGCATCGGCGGGGCAACGGTCGTGCTGCTCCACGGCTTTCCCCTCGACGCACGCGTCTGGAAAGACGTGGCCGAAACCCTCGCCGGAAGCACCAGAGTCGTGCTGGTCGACCTCCCGGGATTCGGTCGCAGCCCCCTCGGCGGGGCGGCGTCAATCGACGACTACGCCCGCGAGCTGCGGGCCTTTCTCCTGCCACGCGGGTTGCTCCCTTGCGTACTCGGCGGGCTCTCAATGGGCGGCTATGTCGCACTCGCCTATCACCGCCTTTTCCCAGCCGAACTCCGCGGCCTCATCCTCGTCGACTCCAAAGCCGCTCCCGACGCACCCGAAGTCAAAGCCGACCGCGACCGAATGGTCGAAGTCGCCCTCGGGCCCGGTGCGCCAACCATCGCCAAGCTGATGCTCCCAAAAATGCTCTCGCCCGGGGCAGCGCCAGATGTCTCGCGGCAACTGATGGACATCATGCTCACCTGCCCCCCGGAAACCATGGCCCGCGCGCTGCTCGCCATGCGCGACCGCCCCGACTACTCCCCCGACCTTCCCCGCACCCGTGTCCCCCTGCTCGTCATCTGCGGCGAACACGACGCAATCACCCCCCCAGCCGACGGCCGCGCCCTCGCCGCGATTACACCCACTGGAACCTTCGCCCTCATCGCCAATGCAGGCCACATGACCCCCATCGAGCAGCCAGACCAGGTCGCCAACGCCATCGCCACATTTGTCGCCGACCTGCCCGTCTAACTTGCCCGAGTGAACCCCGCCCACCCTCGGACTACCATGCCCCCATGCACCGCGAGCGCCTTGCGTGGGTCGTATCTTTGGTCGTCATCGCCGCTCTGGCGTTCCGCCTGCCCGGCAGCTTCGCCCAACGCGAAGACGACCAAGCCTTCCTGCGAACACTCTCCGACATCCACCGCCAAGTGTCTGTCAATTACGTCGACGTGGTCGACGAAGACCGCCTCCGCGAGTCCGCCATCGCCGGCATGCTTTTCGAACTCGACGGCTACACGGAGTACGTCCCGCCCAGGCTCGAAAAAGAGTTTAACCGCTCCATGCAGGGCACTTTCCTCGGCGTCGGCATCTTCCTCAACCAGCTCGACAACGGCCCAATCGAAGTCGTTACGCCCGTCGACGGTTCGCCCGCGTTCCTCGCCGGCGTCCAAGCCGGCGACGTCATCCTGAAAGTCAACGGCATCGACATCGCCGGCCAACGCATCCCCGACGTCACATCCAAAATCAAAGGCCCCGCAGGAACCACCGTCACCCTCACCCTCCGCCGCATCACCGGCGACACCCTCGACCTCACCATGCCCCGCGCCGAGTACATCGTCCCCTCCCTCAAGGGCTTCAACCGCAACGCCGACAACACCTGGAACTACCTCGTCCCCGGCCAGCCAAAAATCGCGTTCGTACGCATCACTCAATTCACCGGCGACACCGCAAAATCGCTCCAGCCGATCCTCGCCAAACTCGTCGGGCAAAACATCGACGGGCTCGTCCTGGACCTCCGCGGCAACCCCGGCGGCCGTCTCGACCAAGCCATCGCCATCGCCGACATTTTCATCGAATCAGGCACCATCGTCACCACCCGAGGCCGCAACCGCCCCGAGGTCGTCGCAACCGCCTCCGACGCCGACGGAGCCCTCCCGAAGTTTCCAATGGCCGTCCTGATCGACGAGGGCTCGGCTTCGGCCAGCGAGGTGCTCGCCGGGGCGCTCGCGGACAACCGCCGCGCCATCGTCGTCGGTACCCGCTCCTTCGGAAAGGGGTCAGTCCAAGAAGTCCAGCCGCTCCCGGGAAAAGCCGGTGAACTCAAACTCACCGTCGCCTACTACTACCTCCCCTCCGGCCGACTCGTCCACCGCAAAAAAGACGCCACCGACTGGGGCGTCCAGCCCAATATCCTTGTCCCCGTCGACCCGCAGGTGGCGGCCGCCGTCCGGCAAGCCCGCACCCTCTCCGAAAATTTCCGCAAGCCTTCAACGCTTCCCGCCGGCCCCGAAACCCCCCCCCCCCCCCCCCCCCCCCCCCCCCCACCCCCACAACCAACAAACGGGGCAAACCCCCCCGCCAAAAAGGCGGAGGGCCCCAAACCCC
>JBBRUM010000338.1:0-4452 GCA_038247815.1 Tepidisphaerales bacterium
ACCCCCGTCGTGGTGCACGACCCGCGATGCCCCGCCAGCGCGTGCCTCATGCAACTTGCGATGCGACTCGAGCCCGGCGTCGTTCCCGAGCGGGCGCGCGGATTCTTCGCCCGCTGGCTTTCTCGAGGCGGGGCCCGGGGTTGCGGAGTCTCCACCGTCGGATTGGGTTCCGACAGGCGGAGGGATTAGACCATGGCGGTGCGAATGGCGGCTGTGATGTCGTTGATTGTCTTCGCCCTGTGCCTTGTGGTCGGGGGCCTGGAAGCGGGCAACCCGTTTACCACCACGGTCAGGCGTGCGCTGGTGGCGATGGTGGGTACACTCATTATCGGACTCGTTGTCGGGGCGGGATTTCGTGCAATGTTGAGGGAGAATCTGGTACAGGAGGAGAAGAAGCTGAAGCTTTCGTCGGGGAGTCCGACGGAAGATGATCGACAGGCGGACAGGGCACCCAGCCCGCGCTAAAACACGGAGGTTTCATCGTGGTCATGGTTGCGAGGATCGCAGCCCAACACCACACGCGGTCCGTCAGACCGGCATGGCCCGAATCATCCGCCCTCTTCCCGCCCGTTGGGCGGGGTGGGCGAAGTGAGGCGGAACCAAACCCGGTTGAAGCGGAAGGCCCAGAAAGGATTCGGGCAATACTATGGCAAAGACAGAAAAACGCGACATCGCGGACGTTTGGAAAGAGTACAAAAAGACGCGCAGCGAGCAGTTGCGGAACGTTCTCATGGAGAACTATCTGCACCTGGTTCGGTTCAACGCCGAGCGCATTCACGTCAAGCTCCCCGACGAGGTCGAGCTTGACGACCTGATGAGCGTCGGCATCTTCGGTCTGATGGACGCAATCGCCGCGTTCGATCTCGACCGGGGTGTGAAGTTCGAGACTTATTCGGCCCCCCGGATTCGTGGGGCAATTCTCGACGAACTCCGCTCGATGGATTGGGTGCCCCGCCTCGTCCGATCCCGGGCCCACAAGCTCGACTCGGCCACCCGCCGTCTCGAGGTCCAGTTCGGCCGAATGCCGACGCAAAAGGAGCTCGCCGAGCACATGGGCGTGCCGATGACCGAGCTCGATAAAATCGTCAAAGACGCCAACGCCGTCGGCTTGGTCTCGCTAAGTCGAAAGTACTACGAGACCGACTCCAACAAAGACGTCCGCGAGATCGACGTCCTCGAGGACCGCAAGGGCTCGGACCCCGTCCGCGAAATCCAGCGGAAGGACCTCAAGGAGCTCATCACCCGCGGTCTCTCCCGCGCCGAACGCCTCATCATCATCCTTTACTACTTCGAGGAAATGACGATGAAGGAAATCGGCCAGACCCTCGACCTCTCCGAGTCGCGCGTCAGTCAGATGCACTCCAGCATCCTCGCCCGACTCAAGGCCCAAATGGCCGAGCGTCGGCGCGAGTTCCAGCAAGCCGCGGCCGTCTAACTTCCGTCCCCGTCCGAATCCACCGGGGTCGCGCCCGTCCGGGGCGCGACCCCGTTTTTGCGCGCCCCGCCGCGGTGCCTGCGCCCCCGGCTCCAAGCGCAGGGGGTTGTCAACGCCGCAGGTTCTCCGCCATGATGTTCCCGGCCACCGCAGTTCCCACCCCGCCCACCCCCGATCGGACATCCCCGCCCATGCAGCCCATCACCATCGACCTCCAAACCGCCCTGGGTTTCTCCCGCCTCGGCCGCGGCAATGGCACGGGTCGCCACCGCCGCCTCGTCCGCAGACGCGTTGAGCTCGCACTCCTAGCGGCCGGGCTCACCGCGGGAAACGACGACGACCCATACTTTACCCAGCTCACGCGCGGCCTTGTCGAGAGCTTCCGCGAGAAAGCCCGCCTGCTCAGCGAACACCGCTCCCCCGTCGATGTCCGCGTCGAGGCGTTCCTCCGCGACTACCTCGCCGAGCTCAAGCTCGACTTCGTCCCGGCGCTCCCCGGCTCGGGCGTAGTCCTGACGCAGCACGGCATCGCCCGCGAACTCTCCCTCCCCGAGAGCGGCACAACCTGCCAAAGCGCCCTGCTTAGCAGCTACCGCGTCAAAAACGGCGTGCTCAACAACCCCAAAGCCGACCGCCGCACCACCGCCGGCACCTTCCACGTCGCCGAAGGCGGCCTGCCCGTCCCCTCCGACAAACGCGCCGTCCCCAAGTCCGTCTTCGCCCGGCTTCTCCGCCGCGCGATCTACCCACCCGACGAGCTCATGGTCCTCCCCTACCACGCGAATCGCGACGCCCCGGCCGGCGGCCCGAGTCGGTCGTGGGTCTCTCTTCTGCTCCGCCCCGTGGTCTGCCCCGCCGTGCCGGGAGTTACCCCCGAAAAGTCGCTCGAGGTGCGTTTCTTCGCCCCCGGCTCGCTCGTGAGCAACCTCGATTTCGTCGAGTCGATCTTCGGAAACGCCGGCGACCCCTACCTCCCCGAGAACGACGCCGCGCTCGACGTGGAGCACTGGACCGGCCACACCGGTTGCGTGATTCTCGCTCCGCACCTGATCTCCGTTCGCAAGAAAGACCTCGGCCTGCCGCACGTTTCCACCGCCACCGCCCGCCAAAAACGCGACCGCATGTGCTGGGAGAAGGACGACGAGTTCTACAACGACGGCGTCGCCTTCAAGGTCACCGCCCGCACCCACGCCGGCGTCATCGTCACCGTCATCGCCGACAACTACTACGGGTACTGCAAAAAAGAGGTCAAAACCCAGATCTCCTTCGCCGCCAACCTCTTCGGCAACGTCGAAGAGGAGCACGCCGGCGGGGCCGTCGCCTTCCCGAGCTACTCCTTCGGTGCCGAGTTCGTGCCCGACCAGCGCCACTCCAACGGCCGTACCTTCGCCGACGTCGTGCGCGATTACGGCTCGCTCATCGACGTCCTCCCCGAGGGATACGCCGTTGATCGTCTCCGCCCCGACCTGATCTACATCCCCGAAACCGCCCGTGCCAGCACCCGCCGCCAGGAGATCTACTGGAGCTCCGGCGTTGGCGAACGCGCCATCCCCCTCATGCCCGGGCGGGTCTACATGCTCCCCAGCGGGTTTAAGCTGCAAATGGAAAAGCACCCCGGCGCCCCGAGCTACCGCATCGTCGGCACCCTGGCCGAGGGCACCTTCTGCCACAAACCCTGCACCGTTTCCGGCGGAGGCAAAAGCGAAATCTCCAAGAGCCTTCAAGACTACATGCTCTACGGCCCCATCTTCGTCTCCGACCCCCTGACCGACCTCGACGCCGTCGACGCCATCGTCTCCCGCAACTTCCAAGACCGCTGGAAGCCCGCCGCCCCCGACCGCCCCGACTATACCAAACACCGCACCCGTCCCCTGCTCGCCGTCGAGCGCTCCGTCGGCTCGGTGATCAAGCTCCTCACACCCGGCGAGCAGTACACCCCCGCCTACAACGCCTGGCTTGCCGGCATCCCCAACCACGTCTTCGCGCTTGTCTTCATCATCAAACGCTTCTACCGAGAAAGCTGGGGCGACGATTGGAAGAGCCATTTCTCGGTCGACACCGTCAACGGCGTCCCGGGCCACGAGCTGAAGATGGGGGAGCGAAAGCTCGTCGGCACCTACCTCCGCGTCGGATTCACCAAGGAAGGCAACTGGCGCACCTACAAGCTCCGGCAGGACTTCATCGCCGCCCGGAAAATCCAGACCGAAGACGACATCTCCGCCTCCGTCGTCGTCTCCGCAGCCGCCCTCGGCACCGACGGCCCCTCCCGCAAGTTCGTCTCCAACTGCGAATACCGCCTCTTCCAGCGCCCCGACGACGCCGTCCACCGCGGCTTGGACCGCCAGACCGAACGCGACCTCACCCGCGAGGACAACTTCCTCTCCAACTTCGAACCCCTCCCCACCGACGTCGTCAGTCGCATGGTCGGTAAGGTCACCGAGCTCGACCAGTTCTCCCCGCCCATGCGGCGGTTCCTCAAGTCCGCCGCCCGCAGCCAGGACGCCTTCGTCGTCGCTTCCTCCATGCCCCGCATCGTCGACGGTAAACCCTCCAAGAACCCCCGCTACCTCCAAACCCGCCCCGACCTACTCAACCCCCTCGGCGTCCGCGCCGCCCATCAGGGCCTCCGCCTCGCCCGCGCCCTTTCCGCAGCCGCCCCCATCCACGTCCCGGTAGACGCCGTCCTCGCCGGCCGCCGCAACAACCCGCCCGACGTCCAAGCCGGCATCCGCGCCCTGGCCGTCTACAACCCCATCCACTACCAGCAACTCCCCGAACTATTCATGGACTTTATCTCCAGCCTCACTGGCAAGAGTCCCTCCACCACGGGCGCCGGCAGCGAAGGCGCACTCACCAAAGGCCCCTTCAACGCCCTCCGCCCCACCGCAGACCTCAACACCGCGCTGGTCAGCTACATCCTCACCGGCCTCCCCGGCTTCACCACCGCAGCCGGCCACGTCGGCCCCAACGTCCAGGTCGACCACGACATCTCCCTCTTGGTCCCCGAAATCTGGTGC